>CAJMCT010000005.1 GCA_905211955.1 uncultured Eubacteriales bacterium
GAATATTTGCTAAACAAAAAAACTGCAAGTTAATTGCAATCAATTAAAAGTTGTGGTATACTTAAACAGTAAGGACTCAAAAGAAAGTTTCAGGAGACTGTGATGGATAAACTAAATGCCGAAAGTAAAGACTTAGTAGTAGACGAAAAAATCGGCGAAAAGATAAATGAAGATGTAGAAGTTTTTAAGCCCAAAAAAGGCTTTAGATACGGGTGCTATCTATTTGTTAAAAGGGCGTTCGATATATTTTCTTCGGGGCTGTTTTTATTAGTATTTTCTTGGCTATACATAATACTTGCTATATGCGTAAAGTGTTCTGACGGTGGCCCGATTTTCTACCTTCACGAAAGGGTTGGTAAAAACGGCAAAAAAATACGTATCCCCAAGTTTAGAAGCATGAAGAAAAATGCCGATAGATTAGAAGATATGCTAACCCCCGAACAACTTGAAAAGTATAAAAAAGAATATAAGATAGATAACGATCCTAGAATAACTAAACTCGGCAACTTTTTAAGAAAGACTTCGCTTGACGAACTTCCTAATATCTGGTCTATATTTATCGGCAGTATTTCAGTTATCGGACCTAGACCGCTCATGAAAAGCGAAGTGGAAGAAAAGTACGGAAAAGACGGTGACAAACTTTTATCGGTAAAACCCGGCATGATAGGTTGGTGGGCTGCAAACGGAAGAAGTAATTGTACGTATGAGAGCGGTAAACGTCAAGAACTTGAACTCTACTACGTAGACCACTGTTCGATAGGTTTAGATATAAAAATTATTTTTAAAACTATTATAGGCGTATTCAAAAAAACCGGCGCAAAATAGTAAAAAACGATAAAAATGCACACGGAAAAGGTAAAAAACAACCATTTTCCGTGTGTTTTATTTTGCTATTTATAAGTTTTTGCAAAAGGGTATGTTCCCGTTATTACCTTGACACCGCCGTTTTGGTATGGTATAATCAGTCCGTATATTATCCTATGGATAATATCTATACTAAAGCCAAACGGCTATAAACGGGGAATTCCCGTACGGAGCAAATTATGAAAATTTTACAAATCAGTAATTACATATATCCGCACATTGGCGGAATCGAACAAGTTGCAAGAGATTGCATTAATGCAATGAAGGACCACGAGCAAAAACTTATTTGTTTTAACAGTGATAAAAAGACCAAAATCGATAAGGTAGACGGCGTAGAAGTGACAAGGGTTGGTTGCCAATTCAAAATCGCTTCTCAGTCGATTGCTTTCGGCTATAAAAAAGAACTAGAATTTATTATGCACGACTTTAAGCCGGACGTGGTTATTTTCCATTATCCCAATCCTTTCGTTGCAAGATATTTGCTTAAAATCTTAAAGCATTTCCCCAAGTGCAAACTCGTTTTGTATTGGCATTTAGATATAACCAAACAAAAATTCTTAAAAATGTTTTTTAACGGTCAAAACAAGCGCCTTATCCAAAGGGCTTGCAAAATCGTTGCGACTAGTCCCAACTACATAGAAGGCAGTAAATACTTGTCGTCGGTTAGGGATAAATGCGTGGTTATTCCCAACTGCGTTTCTGACGAAAAGACCGTCACTAGCGAAATCGCTAAAACCCGTTGTGAAGAAATCAGGTCTTCGGCAAAGGGGAAAACAATATGTTTTGCTTATGGTAGACACGTTCCTTATAAGGGCATAGAATACCTAGTTAGAGCAAGCAAACTTTTAGACGAAAATTACGTAATTTTCATTGCGGGAAGCGGTCCGCTTACCGACTCACTTAAAAAACTTGCTTCGGGCGATAAAAAGGTTATCTTCTTGGGTAAAATATCTAACGACGAACTCATAGCACATATTCTCGCTTGCGATATTTTCTGCTTCCCGTCAATCACTAAAAACGAAGCGTTCGGAATAGCGCTTGCCGAAACTATGAACTACGAAAAACCGTGCGTGACGTTTAATATTCCGCAGTCTGGTGTAAACTACGTTTCACTTGACGGTGTCACGGGAATTGAAGTTGAAAATAGAAACGTCGTTGCTTATGCTGAAGCGATTATGAGCCTTGCTGAAAGCCCTGAACTTCGTGCAAAATACGGCAAAAACGCAAAAGAAAGAGTGCAAGAACTCTTTACCTTTGAAAAATTCAAAAAGAACGTTCAAGATTTTATTTCTCAACTCGAAGGTTAAAAAATGAAAGCATACGGTGTAATTATGGCGGGCGGTGGCGGAACAAGGTTTTGGCCGTTATCGAGAAACGCATATCCCAAACAACTTTTAAATTTAAGCGGTAAAGACGCGATGGTTAACGAAACGGCGCATAGGCTTTCTATGGTTTGCGATAAAGACGACGTTTACGTTGTCACAAATACCGTTCAAGCGCAAAAGATAAAAGAGATTGCAAAAGGCAAGATTTTAGATAAAAACGTTATCGAAGAACCTTCCGCAAGAAATACCGCTGCGTGCATAGGTTATGCTGCGGTAAGAATTTTAGCCGAACATGGTGACGGCGTTATGGTCGTCACACCATCCGATGCGTATATTAAAGACGAAAATACTTACGCGGATATTTTAAGGCTTGCTATTGATAAGGCAAAGGAAACCGACGATTTAATAACCATTGGTATAACGCCTACTTTCCCTGCAACTGGGTATGGTTATATTCAGTTTGAAAGAAACGAAGAAAAGGTTAAAAAGGTTAAAAGGTTTGTTGAAAAGCCCGATTTAGAAAAGGCAAAAGAATATCTTTTAAGTGGCGACTACGTTTGGAATAGCGGTGTTTTTATTTGGAAGGCATCTGTTATAATAGAAAAATTTAAAACACTTCTTCCCGATATTTATGCGGATTTAATGCAAATTAAAAACGCTATTGGAACTGAATCCGAAAAAGAAACGGTTGAAAGAGTTTATCCTTCGATTAGAAAAATATCAGTCGACTACGGCATAATGGAAAAGTCGGATAACATTATGGTTATCCCTGGCGAGTTCGGTTGGAACGACGTGGGTAGTTGGGATATGATGGGTGTTCTAAACGTTAAGGATAAAGACGGAAATATTCGTACGGGCGACACCCTTTGCATAGACACCAAAAACTGCGTGGTGTATTCTAAAAAGAGATTAGTCACCACCGTTGGAATAGAAAATCTCGTTGTGGTTGAAACGGACGATGCCATTATGGTTTGTCCTATCGACAAGGCGCAAGACGTTAAAAAAATCGTTGACGAGCTAAACAATAGTGGAAGAAAGGATTTACTATAATGGACTATAAAAAAGAGTATCAAAGTTGGATTTCTTCGCCTTGCTTTGACGAGCAAACGAAGAGCGAACTTTTATCTATAAAAGACGAAAAAGAAATAGAAGATAGGTTTTACAAACAACTGTCTTTTGGAACGGGTGGTCTTCGTGGTGTAATCGGTGCGGGGACTAACCGTATGAATATTTACACCGTAGGAAAGGCTTCTCAAGGTTTAGCGGAATTCGTTAAAAGTCAAGACGAAAACGGAAGTGTGGTTATCGCATACGACAGTAGAAATATGTCTCCCGAATTCGCAATGCGTTCGGCACAAATATTTTGCGCAAACGGGCTAAAAGCATATCTTTTTGAAAGTTTGCGGCCAACCCCCGAACTTTCTTTTGCGGTTAGATACTTATCTGCAACGGCAGGCGTGGTAATCACGGAAAGCCATAACCCCCCCGAATATAACGGATACAAGGTTTATTGGTCGGACGGTGGACAAATCGTTCCCCCTTACGATAAACTTATAATCGATAAAGTTAACGCGGTTAAAGACTACGAAAGCATTAAGTGTATTAGTAAAGACGAAGCCGAGAATAAGGGCTTACTAAAAATTATCGGCAAAGAAATAGACGATGCGTTTACTAAGGCTATTATCGATTTAGTGCTTAACCCCGAAATTATTAAAGAGCAGGCAAAGGACTTAAAGATAGTCTATACCCCATTGCACGGTGCGGGAAACATGCCTGTTAGAAGAATACTAAACGAACTTGGGTTTGAAAAGGTTTGGGTTGTTCCCGAGCAAGAAGAACCGGACGGAAACTTTACTACGTTAGAGTATCCTAACCCCGAGGATCCAAAAGCATTTACTTATGCGTTAAACTTAGCAAAAAAGGTCGGTGCTGATATAGTGCTTGCAACTGATCCCGATGCGGATAGACTTGGCATTTACGCGCTAGATAAATTAAGCGGTGAGTATAAGTCTTTTACGGGAAATATGAGCGGACTTTTGATTTGCGAATATATACTTTCTCAAAAAGAAGAAAAAGGCTTGCTTCCCAAAAACCGTGAAGACGGCGCTATCGTGACTACGGTTGTTTCGTCTAAAATGGCGTTCGATATAGGCAAGGCTTACGGGCTTACCGTAAAGGAAGTTTTAACCGGCTTTAAGTATATCGGAGAACAAATTAAACTCTTTGAAAAAGCCAAAGACGAAAACGGTGGAAGTATTTCGGCAAACTGTGGCGCTTACGAATATTTATTCGGATACGAAGAAAGTTATGGTTCGCTAATAGGCACCCATGCAAGGGATAAGGACGCCGTGTCTGCGGTAGTTGCACTTTGCGAAGCGGCGGCTTATTATAAATCTAAGGGGTTAACTCTTTGCGACCAAATGCAAAATATTTATAATAAGTACGGCTTTTATAAAGAAGACCTTTACACCGTCACCATTATAGGTGTGAGTGGTGCTGAAAGGATAAAAGAAATTATAAACGGGTTGAGAAAGAACACTCCGAAAAATATAGGCGAGTTCAAAGTGGTTTCACTTTCCGATTTTGATACGGGTGTAAAAACCAATATGTTAACCGGAGAAAAGGAAAATTTAACCTTACCAAGAAGCAACGTTTTATACTTTGAACTAGAAAATAGTTGTTGGTGTTGCGTTCGCCCGTCGGGTACCGAACCCAAGATTAAGTTTTATTTTGGCGTTAAAGAAAATAGCGAAAGTAAAGCGCAAGAAAAACTCGAAAATTTAAAGGAAGAATTACTTAAGATTTCCGAATAGGAAAAAGGATAGTATATTTAGATATGAAGTGTATCGTTTTAGCAGGCGGAAGCGGTGATAGACTTTGGCCGTTATCGAGAAAGAATTTTCCGAAACAGTTCATGGAAATACGAAAAGGTCGTTCCATGTTCCAAGAAGCCATACTCCGCAATATGCCGTTTTGTGACGAGTTTATAATAGTCACGAACAAAAAATACGAAAATATAGCCCGTGGTCAATTACAATCTTTCCAAGGGTTAAATTACACGTTATTTTTAGAAAACAAACCGATGAAAACGGCTCCGTCCGTTGTCATAGCGGCACTTTACGCACAGCCTGACGAAGAACTTTTAATCGTATTTACCGACCATATTATAGAAGGCGAATATACACACAGTATCCTAAAAGCAAAAAACGTTATAAAAAACAATAAAATCGCAGCGCTAGGCGTTCGCCCGCACGATAAATGCGAAGCATATCACTATTTAGAAGTTAAAGGAAAGAGAGTTAAGTTTACCGACACTTTATCCAAAAACGGATACTACGATTGCGGAATTTATGCCGGCAAGGCATCGGCTATTTTGCAATACTGTGATAGAGCGTTCGTAGAACGTTGTAGAAACATAGGCTTAAAGAACAACGTGTTTGAAGACGTTCCCGAAGGAAACCTTTCTTTAGGACTTGACAAGGTAATTAATAGCAGGGGTTTAGAGTTTGTAGAAGCATATTTTAACTGGACTAGAATTACCGATATATCTTCTTACTATCAATATATTGGAAAGACGGGTATAAGCAACGTAAACACCATCGAGGCAAACAATAAAAACGTTGAAATAGTTAATATGGCTTCAGAACAACTTATCGTTGCAAACGGTCTTAAAGACGTTTTGATTGCCAATACTCGCGACGCGCTTTATATTACCCAAATAACCAAAGAAGGCAATATTAAAGAACTATCCAAAAAGCACTACGATAACAAGAGCCGTTATTTTGACGAATCGCCATTGCTTTATGAAAAATGGGGTATGGTTGAACTTCTAAATAGAACTTCAAAGTGTGAAATTAGTCGTATAACGGTATTCCCGAATAGGTCGTTTAACGCGGTTGCGGAAGAAGGGTACTCGGTAAACTATTTTATAGCAGAAGGGGAAGCGAGAGTTTATTCCGAAACGGCGGATAGAAAAAAATGCGCTAAAGATTCAAGCGTTCTCTTTAAGAGTTCTACCGAATACGCTATATCTAACGAAGGCAAAGTTGACCTTGTTATGATTCAAACAAAGAGTGCGGACGAAGTTAAAGACGGCAAGAAGAAAAAACCCAAAAACAACGAAAGTTTGGTTAAATTAAAACCCGTATTTAAGAACGCGCTTTGGGGCGGAACAAAGATTAGAGACGTGCTTAAAAAGTCGGTTGGCAGTATGGATTGTGTTTCAGAAAGTTGGGAACTTTCCGCACACGCTGCCGGTCAATCTCATATCGCTACGGGCAAATACAAAGGTCTTAACTTTAACGATTATATTATGGCAATCGGTAAAGAACAACTTGGTTGGAAAACGCAAGGCTACGAAAGATTCCCGCTTATGATTAAGTTTATAGACGCTAAGCAAAGTCTTTCTATTCAAGTTCACCCAAGCGATGACTATGCTTTCCCGACTGAAGGGGACTACGGCAAAAACGAAATGTGGTACATTATGGAAGCCGACCCCGGTGCGTTTATATACGTTGGCTTTAACAAGGATATGACGCCCGAAGAAATTAAGACGAGAATACGTAAAAATACCTTGGGCGAAGTACTAAACAAAGTACCCGTCAAAAAGGGCGAAGCGTACTTCCTTCGTGCAGGTACGGTTCACGCAATCGGTGCTGGTTGCTTGATTTGTGAAATTCAGCAATCTTCTAATATCACGTATAGATTATACGATTACGGAAGAAAAGATAAAAACGGAAAACTTCGTGAATTGCAAGTGGATAAAGCGCTTGACGTTATCGACTACAAAAAAGAAAAAGAAAGTTTCCGTTCGGCAATGCCTAGTAAAGTTCACGAAGGATACGTTGAAAAACTTATCGGAGAATGTAAGTATTTTAGCGTAAGAAGATACGAAGTAAACGGAACGTTAAAACTTCTTCCTAGTGAATCGACCTTCCAAGCAATAGTAGTTATTGGCGGAAAGGCGAAAATCGGCAACGGCACGCTAACTTATCCTACCGAAATGGGAGACACTTGGTTTTGCGGTAGTTGGGATACTATAGAACTTAACGGTAAATGTTCGGTACTCGTTGCAAACATCTAATTTAAATAAAATAAAACCCGATGATCTCATCGGGTTTTTTATTTTTAAGTTTTTTAATCTTCTTCGTCTGTTTCAGTGCTTGATTTTTTTAATATTAAGGTGTTTTTTATCCTTAAAATCACGGGATAGCAAATAAAAAGAAGCGCATAGTTTAGTAAACTATTAAAGATTTGACCTTGAACGAAAAGCCTTGTTGTAAGGTATGCAAAGTACAGCACTTTTTTGTTGTTATATAGTATCCAAAAAGCAGTGGTGTTTATTAAAACCGTACAAAGCAGAAAGGTCGATAAAGAAATAATAGCGATTTTAAGGTATACGGCAAACTTATTTTTGAAGTTAAAAACGTTCATAATAAGCCCCGAAATAAAGGCGGTAAGCCCCATAGAAAGCCCAATCCAAGGCATATACATAAAACCGCCCGAATTACACAAAAAACCCACCAAATCGCCAATAAAGCAGGCTACTAAACCACCGGTTGGGCCAATGATTACGCCCGTTAGTGCCGAAAAGAAAATGGTTAGCGAAAACTGCGTGTCGGCAAACTTGAATTCAAAGAATATATTGCAAATAACCGTTAAAGCGGTCATAAGCGCAATATAGACTATTCTTTGTGTTTTAGTTGCTTCATCTAAAAGTTCGGACGAAAAAAGTTTTTTAAAAATAGACATAAAAAAATCTCCCTAAAAAGAGAGACCGATAAATATAAATGCGAAAACTCGCAATTAAAAATAGCGGACGCGCAAAGGCACCGCAGGAGTTAACCTTTCGTTTGCGAACGACATCCCATTTCGCAACACTTTACGCGCCTTTACTACTCTTTTTTTATATCATAACACTATAAAAATTTCAAGTCAAGAAAATGCCTGCATAAAAAAAGTTAATTTTCGGATAATACAAAGTATGGCAGTCACTTTTATAAGAACGTTCATCATCTTTTTAACCTTGATTATCGTTATGCGATTAATGGGAAAGCGCCAAATCGGTGAAATGCAACCATTTGAATTTGTTATAACTCTAATAGTAGCAGACCTTGCTTGCGTGCCTATGGCAGACGTATCTATTCCGCTGGTTTACGGAATAGTGGCGATTTTAGTACTTTTTGTTTTGCATCAACTACTTTCTTTTATAGAACAAAGTGGAAATTTTGCTAAAATGATCGTTTCAGGAAAGCCTAGCATTGTAATAAACAAAAACGGGGTAGACCTTAAAGAACTAAAAAAGAACAACTTAGCGATAGACGATTTAATCGAGTCTATGCGGTCCTCTGGGTATTTTTCTTTAGACGACGTTTTTTATGCAATCTTTGAATCTAACGGAAAACTTTCCGCATTAGAAAACCCCGAAAAAAAAGAAAAGCAGAGCGGGCTTCCTATCGTTCTTATTAGCGACGGCAAAGTGGTAAACAAAAACTTACGCCTTGCAAGAATAGAACGAAAAGATTTAGAAGAAATAGTAAAAAATAACAACACCACTATTAAACGCACTGAAGTATTTACCGTAGACGGCGACGGCAGGGTTTATTTTAAAAGTAAGAATAGGAAATATCAAGTGTTCAATATTCCAGTAAGGGAGAGTGTAAAATGGTAAAATCGTTAGTTTCCATGCTCACTGTTTTATCTTTGCTTATAGTGGGTTCGATATTGGAAACGTGGTTTGTTAATAAGCAATTTAAGGAGTTTGACGGAGTGCTTTTTGAACTTTATCAAAAGGTAGACCAAGAAATTGCCGTAGAAGACGACGTCTTAGCCGTTCAAAAAAATTGGCTTGACAAAAAGCGTGTGCTCCATATTTTTATTCCTCACAACGATATTAAAGAAATGGACCTTTGGATTTCAGAGTCGGTCACTCTCGTTCGCGATAAAGAGTGGAAAGACGCAATCTCTAAAGTGGAAGTTTTAAGAGAACTATCAGAGCAAATTCCTAAAACGTTTAGAGTAAGTTTTGAGAATATTTTATAAAGCAAAAAAAGCACCTTAAAAAAGGTGCTTTTAATTTTTTATTATTGTTTACGCTTTAACTTCTTCTTGATTGAAAAAACCTTGTTTTTTCATTTTAGAAAACGTTTGTGCAAACGCAACGATAAGTGATACTAAAATTACCACAACGTCAACGACCAAGATAAGTTTAACGTCAACAAAACTTTCAACTGTGCTTTGTGCGGGGTTTACCACACGAGCAAGAGAAGTTAAACCTTTGTTTTGGTTATATTCGTTAGAAAGGTTGGTATACTTATTTACGGCAGTTTGAAGAGCAGAGCTTGCGCCCTTTAATGCGGTAGCAACTGCGTCGCCAGTGATGGAATCGCTTGCCGTTCCGATTTTACCTTGTAAGTAGGTAATAGTCGTTTCTTTTGCTCCTGCCTTTTGAGCCTTTTCGGTGTAGGTTATAACTTCTTCAGAGAGTTTTAAGTAAAACTCGTCACCGCCAAAGTTATAAACGTTTGCACCGTTAGGATCGGATACTATATTTTGAATAGTGGTAGAATAACTGTCAAGGTTTGCCTTTGCCGCGTCAGCCATTGCTTGATAGGTCGCCTTTTCGCTTAAAGCGGTGTTCTTTGACAATTCAAGATAGTTAGAGATAGTGTTGGTGGATTTTTCAACCTTATTAGAAACCACGCTTAATTGGAGAGCGGATAATTGGTTTTTAATAACGGCTAATTCGTTTAATACCATTTCTAAAGTTTCACTTTGCCCGTCTGCTTTAAATTGTAAAGCGCTAGAGTTATTTGCAACGAAACTGTTGATAGAAGTGATATAAGAATCAACGGTGTCTAAAAGTCCGTCGACAACTTGAATATAATCTAAAACTGCAAGTTGGTTGTCAATATTTACGCCGTAAGATAGGGTGGGGAAGGTTTTAGAAGCAAATGCGTTTATATATTCAACGTTAACTGCATCTAAAATAGCCTTATATTCACCGCTCGTTAAATCGAGTTCAGAGTCGGATTTAATTTGAACCACAAAAGTGGTGGGCACGAATTCTTCTTCTTCGTCTAAGGTGTCGGGAATAGAAGCACTAACGGTAAGAGCCTTAGTGATTTTATCTGAAATCTCTAATGCCTTTTCAGCATCGTCTTTGTAAACGCTATCAAGTGCTTTTCCAACAACGGTACTCTTATATGCGTTCATAGAAGAAAGAGTGGTTTCGTCCGCTTCTTTAAATGAAACGGTAGACGAATAAACCGACTTACCCGTAAAACCCTTAACGGCAAGTAAAACGCCCGTTGCTAAAATTACACAAACGAGAGCGTATATTACACCGCGTAAGAAACTTTTTTTGAATACCGCAAAGACTTGACCAAGCGTTATTTCCTTTTCTTCGTTCATAATAATACCCCTTTCATAGGAATTTTTATATAGTTTAACACAGTTTTAACCTTTTTGCAATAAATTTAACCGATAATATTTTAGCGCATGCACGTGCGCGCACGTAAATAGGGCTCAAATTTCTTTTACCGCTTGATATTTTTATACGTGTGTGTTAAAATATAACTTAGAAAAAATCTTTGCAAAAAAAGGAAAAAGCAAGACATTTATGACAATAATCGTCACAGGCGGTGCCGGTTTTATCGGCAGTAATTTCGTTTTTTACGAAATGAAAAATCACCCAAATTATAGAATAATTTGTTTAGATAAACTTACCTATGCGGGTAATTTATCTACGTTAAAGAGCGTTTTAGATAAGCCTAATTTTAGGTTTGTTAAAGCCGATATATGCGACAAGGAAGCAGTTGAAAAACTTTTTGAGGAAGAAAAGCCTGACATCGTTGTCAACTTTGCTGCGGAAAGCCACGTTGATAGAAGTATTGAAGACCCCGAAATATTCTTAAGAACGAATATTTTAGGCACGGCAAACCTTATGAACGCTTGCAATAAATACGGTATAAAAAGGTATCACCAAGTTTCTACGGACGAAGTTTACGGAGACCTTCCGTTAGATCGTCCCGACCTTTTCTTTACGGAAAACACACCGATCCACACGAGCAGTCCTTATAGTAGTTCTAAAGCGGGCGCAGACCTTTTGGTTTTAGCATATCATAGAACTTACGGACTTCCCGTATCTATTTCAAGGTGTTCTAATAACTATGGTCCCTATCACTTCCCCGAAAAGTTAATACCATTAATGATAGCAAACGCGCTAAACGATAAACCGCTCCCCGTGTACGGAGAAGGGCTTAACGTTAGAGATTGGCTATATGTTGAAGACCATTGCAAAGCAATCGATATGATTATTCATAATGGTAAGGTGGGCGAAGTATATAACGTTGGTGGACACAACGAAAAGAGAAATATAGATATCGTTAAAATTATTTGCAAAGAACTGGGCAAGCCCGAAAGTTTAATTACGCACGTGACGGATAGAAAAGGTCACGATATGCGCTACGCTATAGACCCGACTAAAATCAAAAACGATTTGGGGTGGTATCCCGAAACCAAGTTTGAAGACGGTATAAAAAAGACGATAGAGTGGTATTTAAACAATAAAGAGTGGTGGGAAACCATAATTTCTGGCGAATACCAAAATTATTACGAAAAAATGTACGGTAATAGATAAATGAAAGTTTTAGTGACGGGTGTTAAAGGGCAACTTGGCTATGACGTGGTAAACGAACTAAATAAGCGCGGACACCAAGCGATAGGGGTTGACGTTGAAGAGATGGATATAACCGATTTTGTTTCGGTGGATAGGGTTATTAAGGGTGAAAACCCCGATGCCGTTATACACTGCGCCGCGTGGACGGCGGTAGACCTTGCCGAAGAGAAAGAAAACGTTTCTAAAGTAATGGAAGTAAACGCTACGGGGACAGAGAACATCGCAAAGGTTTGCAAGGATATAAACGCTAAAATGATTTATATTTCTACCGACTACGTGTTCGACGGAAAAGGCGATACCCCTTGGCAACCGGACTGTAAGGACTATAAACCGCAAAACGTTTATGGAGAAAGTAAACTCAAAGGCGAACTTGCCGTTTCTTCCATTTTAGATAAATACTTTATCGTTAGAATTGCGTGGGTGTTTGGCAAAAATGGTAAAAACTTTATAAAGACAATGCTATCGGTAGGCAAAAAGTTCGATACGGTAAGGGTAGTATGCGACCAAGTTGGAACGCCGACGTATACGCTTGATTTATCAGTGCTTTTAGTGGATATGGTAGAGACCGAAAAGTACGGCTACTATCACGCAACAAACGAAGGTGGATATATCTCTTGGTATGACTTTACGGTAGAAATTTATCGCCAAGCAGGGTTAAAAACTAAAGTTTTACCCGTGACTACCGCTGAATACGGTTTATCAAAGGCGGTTAGACCTTTCAATTCAAGGCTTGATAAATCTAAACTTTCTCTAAAAGGATTTAATTTGCTTCCCGACTGGAAAGACGCACTAAATAGATATTTAAAAGAAATCGGCGAAATTTAAGGTGAAAATTTATGGCACAAATTAAAGTAGAAAAAGCCCCAATTGAAGGGCTTTACGTAATAGAACCTACCGTTCATGGTGACGAAAGGGGATATTTTATGGAAACTTATAACCTAAATGATATGAAAGAGTTTGGGCTAGATATGGTTTTCGTTCAAGACAATCAATCGATGAGCGTTAAGGGTGTTTTGCGTGGGCTTCACTTTCAAAAAAATTACCCCCAAGGCAAGTTGGTAAGGGTAATAAAAGGCAGAGTGTTCGACGTTGCAGTCGATATGAGAAAGGACTCTAAAACTTACGGAAAATGGTTTGGAGTAGAACTATCCGAAGAAAACAAAAAACAATTTTACATATCAGAAGGCTTTGCACACGGATTTTTAGTGCTATCCGATAAGGCGGAATTTTGTTATAAAGTGACTGATTTTTACCACGCTAACGACGAAGGGGGGCTTGCTTGGAATGACCCCGATATCGGAATTGAGTGGCCGGAAGTCGATGGTGAGTATAGCGGAACTGCTCAAGCCGAAGGGTATACGTTAAAAGACGGAACGCCGTTAAATTTGAGTGCAAAAGATCAAGGTTGGGAAAGATTAAAAAAATAAAAAGGGCGCTATGGCAATAAGCAAAACTAAAAGAAAGATAATAATAAACGTGGCGGTCATACTGTGTGTGACCGCTCTTACTTTCATTTATCTTTTTTTAAGTGGAAACGTTAAGTGGGAAGACGTTAAAGCAATAGGCTTTTCGCAATATCTTTTGGTGTTTTCGCTATTTGTTTTTTCGTTGTTATTAGTGTCTTTAGTAGACTTTTTTATCTACCGCTCGTTTACTAAAAGTATGAATTATGGAAAGTGCGTGTTAAATACCTTATATGGTAATTTAGGCTCTGCCGTCACCCCGTTAAAGAGCGGACATTTTCCAATGATGTTTTACTATCAATATAACGCAAACGTTCCTATAAAAGACACGGCTACGGGGCTTGTTAAATGCCAAATTATTTATAGCATAACCACCATTGTTTTATATTCTATAATGGCGATAGCGCTTGCCGTTTCTAACGTCATAGTAGAAATAAACGAAACAACTGTAAAACTTTATCTCGTTTTACTTATAGGTCTTGCTTTTCACTTGGGTGTATTTTTGCTTATAGTGTTTATGGCGGTAAACAAAAGGTTTCAAAATTTTATTTTAAAAATTTGCGCAAGCCTATTATATAAACTAAAAAAGATAGACGACAAGCAAAAGTTTATGGAAGAAAAGGCCGAAAATCTTTTGGTTTTTAAGAAAGAACTAGCCATAATCGGAAAGGGCTGGTATAAATATTTTGCACCTATCGTTTGTTATTTTTTGTACATGTTAATACTTAACAGTTTGCAATACGCCTCTTACTTAGCATTTACTAAAAAGCCGTTTATACTATCCGAAGCATATATGTTTTACGCACTGACCATAGCGTCAAGTTATATTACAAACGTTATACCATTGCCGGGCGGATTTGGGACTAGCGAACTTATGTTTACCATAATGTTCTCGTTAGTTATACAAGATGGGGTTTTGGGGTCTACGTTAGTTTTATGGAGAGTCGCAACCTACTACGTAGTTATAGCAATAGAACTTTTAGTGTTTATAGTGGTGTCCTTAGTAAATTCAAGAAAAAGAAAAATTCCGTTATAAACTGTCGAAAAACCGCATAAAATTTACTATTCCTTAAAAAAAGGGGGTGTAAATTTTGAGCGAAGATTTAACAGAAAGAGTTATAGAAGAAGCGCGGTACATTATAGAAACGGGCGCAACGGTAAGAAGTACGGCAAAGGTATTTTGCTATTCAAAGTCTACCGTACATAAAGACGTAAGCGAACGGCTTTGTTATATAGACAAAGGTCTTTATAAAAAGGTAAAAAAGGTCTTACAAAAAAACCTTGCCGAACGGCATATTCGCGGTGGGGAAGCAACAAGAAAAAAATACCGCGAGAAAAAGTTGACAAAAGCATAGGCTTATATTACAATAAAAGTATAAAAATACCTAAACCGAAAGGGCAAAACCTAACGGTAAAGGGCTGAATATGGAATATACAGGGCAAATTGGCTCTGTTTAATCGCGTATCTCCCTTTGCCCTTTGGCGGAGGGAGTTTGTTTTTTCAGGAGGCATTATGAAGAAATTTTTGGCATTAATTATGAGCGCGGTTTTGTGCCTTGGTGGGTTAACCCTTTTTGGTTGTGGAAAAAAGGGTCAAACGCAAATAAAGTATGCGGACGCGCCTGCCATTATGGAAATGTTAATTAACGACACGTTAGATTACGGGCTACTTCCCGAGCCTGCGATTACCAAACTTGAAAAGGTTAAAGGCAAAGACTTTACTTGGCATAGGTTAGACGTGCAAGAACTTTATGATTTAGAATCTAAAGACTATCCCCAAGCGGTTCTTATGGTAAAGAACGAAGTCTTAGAAAAATATCCCGAAATCGTTAGAGAAATGAAATCTAAATTCGCCGAGAACCTAAATTGGGTAAAGGAAAACCCCGCTCTTGGCGTAAGTGCGATAAAAGAACTTTTCCCAACTACGTCACTTGCCCCCGCGGGCATTATCACAAAAGACGTTGTTGACGCGTGTAAGATTTATTGGCAAGACGGAGATAGTGCCGAAGACGACGTAGAAGATTATATAGAAGATATTTTAGACGTTAGCGTAGGGCTTGGAATTAAACCTGCCGTAGAACCCGAAGACGACTTTTTCTTCGTGGATAACGGAAAGACGGGCGAATCGCCAAGCGGAAAGACCTTTACTTTCTGTATGCCGGACGGTGCACCCGCACTTGCTGTTTCTAAGTTTATTTACGATAACGAAAACTTTGTAGAAGGCGCAACCTTTAACTATAACGTGGTTGTAGCCGACGATATTGCAAAGCATATGAACGGTGCTATATCATCAGCAGACTTTATAATTTTACCTGTAAACGCAGGTACGCTTAACTATAAAATTGGCAACGGCTATAAAATGGCGTCGGTAATAACTCACGGCAACCTTTATATAGTCAGCAAAAACGAAAGCAAGATAGAAGACCTTATCGATAAAAAGATAGGCGTAATTGGTGAAGGCAAAGTTCCAGACTTGACCTTAAAAGCAGTTTTAGACGAATACCGTATAGGGTATAACGTAATAGCGTAAAAATGAAAAAAAGAGAAAAGACCTTAAAAATCTTATTGCCGATTATAACGGTAGTTGGTATCCTTTTAATTTGGGGTATACTTTCGGCAATAATCAATAGAGAAGCCTTGCTTCCGTCCGTTTGGGATACCTTTTTGGCACTTACGGACGTCTTTTCTCACGGTGAATTTTATCTATCGCTTTTAGGCACGCTACTTAGAAGTTTAATCGCGTTTATAGTTTCGTTTTTACTCGCTTTCGTGTTTGCGTACTTTTCATTTAAGAGCGAAAACTTCAAACTTTCTATCACTCCGATAATAAGAATACTACGCGCGCTTCCAACCATTGCGGTAGTTTTGCTATTATTGGTGTGGACAAACTCTCAAATAGCACCCGTAGTAGTCACTATGTTAGTAGTACTTCCCACCCTTTACACTAACGTTTTATCGGCAATCGAAGAAGTGGATAAAGAGGCGCTACAAATGTGCAAAACGTTTAACGTTGATAAAAAGAAGGTTTTATATAGCGTGACTATTCCGCAAATAGCACCGCCTATTCTTGTAGCGATTGGCGCGGGGATATCGCTTAACCTTAAACTTATGGTGGCGGCGGAAGTTTTAAGTTATACTTCGCAGTCTATCGGGTACTACTTAAACGTCGCAAAAATCTACGATGCAACCGCAACGATGATTGCGCTTGTGGTAGTCACGGTTATAATAGGCGTTCTTATCGAGTGGGTTTTCAATTTAATTTCTAAAAAGGTAGGGCGCTGGAAATGATTGAGATTAAAAACTTAACCAAAAAATACGGCGACAAAACCGTTTTAGATAATCTTAACCTATCCTTTGAAAAGGGCAAGATTACCGCAATTTTAGGCGAGAGTGGTTCTGGCAAAACCACACTACTAAATATTCTTGCGGGGCTTTGCGATTTTAGTGGAGAAGTGACGAAAAAAAGCGACAAGATATCCGTAGTGTTCCAAAAAGATAGACTAATTAAAAACCTTACCGTTAGAGAAAACTTAAAACTTATAAACGAGAGTTTAGACGTTGAGAAAGAACTTGAAAAGGTTGGGGTTTTAGATGCTATCGATTACTACCCAAAAGACCTTTCGGCAGGCATGGCAAGGCGAGTTGCTATCGTTAGGGCTATAACTTACCCTGCGGATATTCTTCTTTTAGACGAGCCGTTTATAAACATAGACCTATCTAGAAAGTTCGCGCTTATAGAAAGCATAAAAAAGGATAACGAAAAGACGATAGTTTTCGTCACTCACGATATTAAAGAGGCGGTAAAATTGGCGGATAGAATAGTCTTGCTTAGCAACGGCAAGATTGTAAAAGACATAAAAAAGGTAGAAGAAAAGACCGAAAGCGAACTTTTCGGTCTTATGATGAACGTAAATAATTTGTAGGTTTTATACGGATACCAAAAGGTATTCGCTATCTAATATTTCAAATAGAGTAGGCGGGCAGTTAGAGATTATTTCTTTAACCCCGTCTTTTTCGTATACTGCAAAAACGGTAAAGCCCGAAAGTTTAGACTTAGTAAACTCTATAAGTTTTTCCCTGTCCATAGTGCAAAGTGCGGTAGATATTGCATCCGTAAAGCAAGCCGACTTTAACTCTTCACTGAGTTCGCCGTTAGCAATTACCGTCACGCTACGCATACCGCAATTAGTTGGGCGACAAGTTATTGGGTCTATTATGTGCGAATATTTTATAGATTTATCGTTTACGTCCGTGTAATATTTCAGATAATCACCGCTAGTTGAAAGTGCCGAATTTTCAATATACGAACTGTCTACGCTAATGATGTTTTGTGCTTTCGACGGGTGTTTGATAGAAAGATTTTCATCTGTTGCGAAAACGTAGATACTGCTTCCGCCAATACTTACGTACCCTTTTTCAGTTTTCGACAAGCGGTCTTTAATAAGGTCTACCGCATATCCCTTTGCGATACCGCCAAGGTCGATTTCAATCTCTTTAATATCTTTATAGAAGTTTCCGTAGTTTAGGTTTATCTTAGAAAAATCGGTAAACGGCCTAACCGCTTCTATTTGAGAAGAAGTTGGTGGTGTAATGCTAATTAAGTTAGCGTCGAAAGTGTCGGCGGATAGATTAAAAAGTTTAAGTATAGGGTATACTGCAGGATTGAAAGCGCCGTTGGTAAATTCAAAGGCGCGCTTAGAAATTTCAAACACTTCTTGCGTTATAATAGAAGCCGAAAAACTATTTCCTTCTTGCAAGCGGTTAATTGCCGATATTTCAGAGTTTATATCGGATATAGATAAAAGGCTTTCAATTTTAGATAAATCTTCTTCAATTTGTGGTTTTAAGTCTTCTACGTCTAAATCAGATGCTATATAGACACCCGTGTTAAAGTAGGTAAGGTCTATAGTTTTAATTCCGCAAGCGGAAAATAAAAGTGTGGGAAGGGCGCAAAAGATTAAAGTTAAAAATACGATTAATTTTTTCATCACTTATTATTATAACCTAAAGAAGATAGAAAATCAAATTAAAGATTGACAAAGATAAAAGGCTTTGGTAAAATATATTATATATTTTAAAGTGGGGGAAATTATGCCAAGATATAAAATTGCGGGTGTGGTTTTCGATGCCGAAACAAAGCACGAATACACGCAAAAACTTTGCCGTGATTATCTTTATACGGGCAACGCTAAGCCGTCCTTTTCGGTTGTAATAACTGAAGGAGACGTTCTAAAAGAAAAAGCCGATGCGCCCGAATTTTCGGATAGTTATTTAGAAAGTTTAGCCCTTTTTAGAAAACTTTGTGAATACGTTTTAAAAAATGCTAACGGCATAATCTTTCACTCAAGCGCAATCGCGGTAGACGGCAACGCATACCTATTTACCGCACCTAGCGGAACGGGAAAGTCCACCCACACAAGACTTTGGCGTGAACTTTTAGGCGACAAGGCGGTAATGATAAACGACGATAAGCCGATTATTAGGTATGAAGACGGGGACTTTTACGTTTACGGCACACCTTGGACGGGCAAGCACCACCTTGGCGAAAACATCAGGGTAAAAGTAAAAGCCGTTTGCGAGATTAAGCGCGGAACTAAAAACGCTATGCAAAAGATTTCACCGTTTGAAGCGTTTATAACGGTTATGAATCAAACACTTCGCCCGAAAGACGAAGAGGACGTTGATAAATTACTTAAACTGATAGAAAAACTGTTAGAGAGTGTAAAAACTTATAGGCTTTATTGCGACGTGTCGTTAGATGCGGCAAAACTTTCTTATAACACCTTAAAGGGAGATTAAAAAATGAAATTAAAAAGCGGATTTATTTTAAGAGAAATTGCGGGTAGTTCTATTATCGTTCCCGTAGGTGAAAGAGTAAAAGAATTTAACGGCGTTATCAATCTTAACGATACGGGCGTTTTTCTTTGGAAGATTTTGGAAAAAGGCGCAACCGAAGAAGAAATGGTTTCGGCGCTTCTTAACGAGTATGAAGTAGAAAAGGAAGTCGCTGAAAAAGACGTTTCTAAGTTTATTGGCAAATTAAAGGAGGCTAAACTCTTAAAATAGAGTTTTTGGGCAAAAGATGAAAAAATTAGGCTTCGATAACGATAAATATTTAGCGTTGCAATCACAAAAAATAACCGAGCGTATCGATATGTTCGGGGATAAGTTATACTTAGAAATTGGTGGTAAACTTTTCGACGACAACCACGCGTCTAGAGTTTTACCGGGATTTTTGCCCGATAGTAAAATCAAAATGCTTAGAACCCTTAAAGATAAGGTGGAAGTTGTTATCGCAATCAACGCAAACGATATTGAAAGGAACAAATACCGTAGCGATTTAGGTATTACCTACGACTCGGACGTTTTAAGACTTATCGACGTATTCCGTGCTAACGGTTTTTACGTCGGTAGCGTAGTTCTTACGAGAGTTTCGGGGCAACCTTCAGCAGAAGCCTTCCAAAAACGTCTTGAAATGCTCGGCATTAAGGTTTATAGACATTATCCAATCGAAGGCTATCCTTCGGAAGTTGATGCAATCGTATCAGAGGGTGGGTTTGGCAAAAACGATTATATCGTGACTACTCGTCCGCTAGTAGTTGTCACCGCTCCCGGACCAGGTAGTGGAAAGATGGCAACCTGCTTATCTCAACTATATCACGAACATAAACGCGGTGTTAAGGCTGGGTACGCTAAATACGAAACCTTCCCCGTATGGAACTTACCGTTAAATCACCCCGTAAATATCGCTTATGAAGCGGCAACCGCTGATTTAAACGATTTAAACATGATAGACCCATTCCATCTCGATGCTTATGACAAGATGGCTGTAAACTATAATAGAGACGTAGAGATTTTCCCCGTGCTTTCGGCTATGCTAACCAAGATTATGGGAACTTCGCCTTATAAATCGCCAACCGATATGGGTGTTAATATGGCAGGCTACGGCATTATTGATGATGAAGTTTGTAGGGAAGCATCTAAGCAAGAAGTTATTAGAAGATATTTTACTGCTCTTATTGACGTTAAGAAAGGAAGATGTGACACAGACGTTGTTGCAAAGATAGATATTCTAATGCGTAAACTCGGCATTGATATCAACGATAGAGCAGTCGTACAACCCGCGCTTGATAAAGAAGCGCAAACCGGCTCACCTGCATGCGCAATGCAACTTCCCGACGGTACTATCGTCACCGGAAAAACAGGCGAACTTTTGGGCGCAAGCGCTTCGGTTCTTCTTAACGCACTTAAAGTGCTGGGCGGTATTGATGACGACGTGGATTTGGTCGCTTCAGAAGTTATTGCCCCCGTTCAAAAATTAAAGGTTGACCATATGGGAAGTGTTAATCCAAGATTACATACTGATGAAATACTCTTATCGTTAGCAATAAGTGCAGTTTCCGATAAAACTGCAAAGAAGGCACTTGACCAACTTGATAAACTTAAAGGTGCCGAACTACACTCTACCGTAATACTTTCACACGTTGACGAAAAAATGTTCAAAAAACTTGGCGTTAACGTCACTTACGAACCAAAAAGAACGCAAAAAGCGTTATTCCAAGTTAACTAAATAAAGGAGACTTAAATTTTTATGAAAAAACTTTTTTATATATTGTGTTTAATGATACTTGCCTTGCTTTGTGCTTTTGGCGCTGTTGCTTGTTCTGGCGATGGTGATGAAGATGCGCAAATTGTGGCAATATATAATCAATATGTTGCTTATGCCGAAGGACAAGGCATAACCCCATTATCTTATGAAGAGTGGCTTGATACCATTAAAGGCGAAAAGGGTGATAGGGGAGATGCCGGTGAAGATGGCGTTGACGGCAAAGATGGAAAAGACGGTAAAGACGGCGTTGACGGCAAAGATGGAAAAGATGGTGAAGATGGCGTTGACGGCAAAGACGGAAAAGACGGTAAAGATGGAAAAGACGGTAAAGAAATTTTAAGTGTTTCTTTTGAAAACAACAAAGTGGTGGTTGAATACACCGACGGAACTAAAGCATATTTTGACGTGGAAATGAAAGATTTAACTAAAGTAGATTATCCTGAATACGTAAAAGACGCACCTTACTATGAATATTGCGCTGACCTAGATTTTGATAGTGAATTATCTAATGCGGGTGTTAAAGGAATATTCTTTAACTCTGTTCCATACAAGGGAAAATACACTAAGGTTGCAGCATATATAGGATATCCCGCAACGGCAAGCAAGGACAATAAAGTTCCCGCTATCGTGCTTGTTCACGGTGCAGGTGGAACGGCTATGCCTGATTGGGTTAAATACTGGAACGATTTAGGCTATGCTGCTATTGCTATCGATACAGAAGGCGCTGAACCTAAGCAAGGCGTTGCATTAGATACGCCCTTACACAATGAAAGAAACCGTTATGAAAACGGCGTATTAAGTTCGGTGTTCACAGCAGGCCCACGCAATCTCGGTATGCGTGATGGCAACGAAAAGGTTGAAGACCAATGGATGTACCACGCATCAGCAGCCGCAATGGTTGGTGCTTCGCTTCTTTTAGATGATGAAAGGGTTGATAGCACTAAACTTGGTATTACAGGTATTTCTTACGGCAGTATTGTCACAAGCGTTGCAATCAGCCACGACGATAGATTTAATTTTGCTATTCCCGTGTACGGCGGTGTAAGTATTGATAAGTCGGTTTCAAGATTTTGGAACTTATATTATCAAGATATGTCGCAAGAATATATCGATAACTATTATGCTGAAATGGTTGCACGTTGGGATAACCTAGATGGTCTTAAAAACACCGATTGCAAGGTTTACTATATCACTTCTACAACCGACTTTGCTTTCTCTATGGATATAGCAAGTAGGTGTGCTGAAGCGGCAAACGGATACTGCAACTTTAAGGTTGGCTACGCTCACGATAATAGAAACGGTGGCTTAGAGCCTACTATCTCAGCATTTGCCAACTATTGCGTTGGCAAAGAAAGCGACCTTATTCTTATTAAGCAAGCACCCACGATATATAATAACAAGTTAAAGATTGAAACTATTGGCAACGCAGTAGTTAGTGGTATTAAGATTTTATACACAAACGATGATGCGCCCTATACTGGAGATCCAGACGGCAAAATACCTAACCATACGGCAAATTGGAAAGAAAGTGCTTCTTATAGAAAAACCGGTGACGGCGAATACGAAGTAGCAATCCCTGCTTGTAAACTTTACTATGTAAGAGTTGAATATGCCGACGGTCAAAAGCAAACATGTACCTACCTTATGGAAGGCAGTGATTTATCATTAGACCTTGCAAACAATTTCTCTATGTCAGACGATTTTACCAAAACGCTCTTAGAAGATTCTAACGTATCTGAATCTAACCACGTTGTAAACCACGATGCTAATAATTTAATTAACTATGGAAGTTGCTTGCAACCGGTTGAACTCTTTACTAATAACGTGTCTCCAGACGATGGATATATTGTTTATAAATTAGATGCTGGCGAAGGCAAAACTTGGACAAACTTAAGTTTGGATATTAAGGCAATGCTCTCTCACGGTGGAGGTGCTTATTGGTATAATTCTGATCGTCAAGGTGGTAGTGACGTTTTAGGCGCTAATATTTACATTGATATAAGTGATACTAATTCAAATTATCAACGCATTTGCGACCTTAACGAAGCAAATGGAAATTGGATAACCAAGCATAACCACAACGAAAGTAGAGAAGGTGCAACCTTTAATTCTACTGTGGACTTAACAAGTTATGCTTTGGATAAGCAGGTTATATACGTTAGGATATATATAATGCACTTTACCGCTCAAGAAATCAATATCCCCGCATGGGGTACTGATACTATAGGTTTTATATATCTAGGTGTAGGCGTTGATAAGGTAGCATTTGAAGGAAATAAAGCTTAATATAATCTAAAACTAAAAAACGCAGTCGATTGACTGCGTTTTTGTTTTGTTTTTTATTGGTGTTTTAGTACATGCCACCCATACCGCCTGCGGGCATTTGGGGTGCTTCGGGTTCTTTAATATCGGCAACAACCGCTTCGGTAGTTAAGAACACACCTGCAACTGAAGCAGCGTTTTCTAAAGCGCTTCTCGTCACTTTGGTAGGATCTATAATACCGCTTTCAACCATATCAGTGTATTCGTTAGTCAACGCGTTGAAACCAAAGTTGGGTTTATCCGCCTTTAATACTTCGTTTAAGATAACTGAGCCGTCAAGCCCTGCGTTTAATGCAATTTGTCTTAAAGGTGCTTGAACTGCTTTCAAAACGATTTCTGCGCCCGTCTTTTCGTCACCGCTAAGAGTTTCTACGTAAGACTTTAATGCTTTGATAGTGGAGATAAGTGCAATTCCGCCACCAGGAACGATACCTTCTTGAACGGCAGCCTTAGTTGCGTTAAGTGCGTCTTCAATACGAAGTTTCTTTTCTTTCATTTCGATTTCGGTTGCAGCACCTACGTTGATAACTGCTACACCGCCTGCAAGTTTTGCTAAACGTTCGTGTAATTTTTCTCTATCGTAGTCAGAAGTAGTTTCGGCAATTTGAGCCTTAATAGCAATCTTTCTTGCTTCAATAGCCCTTGGGTCGCCTGCACCGTTAATAATGGTAGTGTTGTCTTTATCAACTTTTACGGTTGATG
>CAJMCT010000006.1 GCA_905211955.1 uncultured Eubacteriales bacterium
AAATCTAATTTTTTTAGCGCTCTTGCAAGCGGTAAAAACTCTGGTCCATAGTGATCGTCGCTAAAAGTTAAGTGTCTAACTTCGCCTTTTGCCGAGTATTCTATCTTGGAAAAATGGATATGGAAATGCTTCATTTTTTCCATACCGAGTTCGGCTATCATATAGTTTAATCTATCGAGATAATCTTGCTCGGTTTTCAAACTCCCCCACTCTCTTGCGTTAACGTGCCCAAAGTCTACCGTGGGAATAAAGATTTTATCGATTTTACAAAATCTCGTAATTTCTTCTATAGTGCCGATCTGCCCTAACTTTCCCATAGTTTCAGGGCAAAATAAAATATCGTCAAGTCCACTCTCGTAAACCTTTTCGGCAAGTCTTTTTAATCTTTCTTCACAAAGAAGAACGGCTTTTTCACGCGTTTGTTTGCCTTGGCTTGCGGGGTGAAAAATAACCCTGTTTCCGCCCATAAGTTTTACCTTTAAAGCAGAATCTAAAACGTATCTATAACTCTTTTCGGCATTTTCATCTTCCAAATTAGAAAAGTTTATGTAGTACGGTGCATGAACGGATATCCCTACTTCCGCTTCATTAAACGCTTTATTTAGAGATAATGCCTTTTCGTCAGACATATTAACGCCACGCCCGAAAGAGTATTCAAAGTAGTCAAGCCCTAAGTCTTTAACCCAAACGGCAGACTCTTCCGTCTTTGATTTTCCCGCATCGTAAAATGCTTGTGAATTTCCGCTTGGTCCAAACTTAATCATACTTTCCGCCTTTAATTTGTTCTAAATCTTTGGTCAATCTTAAAACAAGATCTTTTTCCGAATTAAACTTTATAATTTCTCTCATAAAGCGCGAAAACTTTACGGTTATCTCTTTGCCGTAAAGAGTGCCTTCAAAGTCTATTAAGTGCGCTTCTACTAGTTTTTCGTCTAAATTATAGGTGGGTCTTGCACCGTAGTTTATCAAAGCCTTGTATTTTTTATCAAGTTCTACTTCGCCTGCGTAAACACCTTGTTTTAGGGGGCTTTTTTTAGAGTCTATCTTGATGTTTACGGTAGGAAACCCTAAACTTTTGCCAACGTTTCTATCCTTAAAAACAACGCCTTTTACAAAATATTTATCACCTAAAAGTTCGTTGGCTTTTTCTATTTTTCCGTCTTTTAAAAGTTCTTTAATAAGGGTTGTGGAAACTTTTTTATCTCCGTCTAAAACTAACGGCTCTACCAAAACCGTTTGTCCTTTACGTTGGGCGTAATCTTTTAAAAATTCAACGTCTCCAAGCCCTAACTTTCCAAATCTATAATCACTGCCACAAACGTAGCACTCTATATCGTAAACCGAGTTAAGATAATCTAAAAATTCTTTTTTATCAAGCGATAAAAATTCCTTATTTACGGGTGCAAAAAGAACTTCTTTTACGCCTATTAAGTTGAAAATATCCTTTCTCTCGTCGGTGGTAAAAATAGATTTTTTATCCCCTTTACCGATAAACTCGTTAAGGTTTCCGCCAAAGGTAAACACCGCACAAGAAAACCCCTTTTCTTTTGCGATATCTTGGGCTTTTTTAATAATCTTTCTATGCCCCGTATGAACGCTATCGAAGTATCCGAGAGCGATTATAGTTTTATTTTTATCTGACATAAGCCTTCATTTTCAAAACGCCGTCTTTAATTTCCCCAACGCCCCAAAAAGCACTTTGATTATATACCCTATAAAGTCCGTCGGGATTAGGGTAATTATCTTTAAGTCCATCTAGCAATCTCTTTGCCTTGGTAGAATCTAAGACTAGTTTTTCAAAGTTTATCGTTTGGTCGGACGGAATAAGAAGTTTTTCTGGTTCTATGGTATTTTTAAGGTCTTCCACGTTAACCGCGTTATCAATAGTAAAAATTCCACTCTTAGTTCTACAAAGCGATTTCATTGTTCCGAAAGTATTTAGTTTTTCGCCCAAATCTCTCGCAAGAGAACGTATGTACGTTCCGCCTTTACAGTTGATTCTAAACTTAAAGGTATCGACGTCCGTCTTTCCTAAATATTCAAATTCGTTTATAACGACTTTTTTGGGCGGTAGAGAAAATTCTTCGCCACGGCGAGCAAGTTGGTATCCCCTTTTTCCGTCTATACACTTTGCTGAATAGTTTGGGGGAACTTGGTCTATTTCGCCAACAAAAAGCCCTAATTTTTCTTTAATTTCATCTTCAGATGGGATAACTTCACTAACCTTTAACGTTTGACCTGTAATATCTAAGGTGTCGGTTAAAACACCAAACTTAAACTCGGCAACGTATTCTTTTTCTTTATCTAAAAAGAAGTTAAACAGTCTTGACGCTTGCCCAATGCCTACGGGCAAAACACCTTCTGCCATAGGGTCTAACGTGCCCATATGCCCACATGAGATTTTGAATTTTTTCTTAACCGCTCCTACGGCGTATGCCGAACTCATTCCGGACGGTTTGTAAAGATTGATAAATCCGTTCATATTATTCGGGTAAATACCTACTTACCGCAAAGGTAATTCTATCAATTACTTCTTCTATTGCGCCTTGCAATTTGCAACCGCTAGCAAGCGTGTGTCCGCCACCGCCAAAAGTACTTGCAACACCGTTTACGTCAGCACCTTTAGAGCGGAAACTGATTTTGTATTTTTCCTTTTCGGTCTCTAAAATGCAAGCACCGACTTGGACACTAGATATGCCCATAATAAAGTCTATAAAACCTTCGGTTTCATCGGGACGCGCACCGCTTTCCAAAACGTCTTTTTGAGAAACGATAGCAACGGCAAACTTTCCGTCTAAGTAATACCTAATTTTACTCATAGTAATACCGAAAAGTTTTGCTCTTTCCTTGCTTTGCAAGGTAAAGTTGTAATAAACGATTTTATTGTTATCCGCACCGCACTTAATAAGTTTTGATGCGATTTCCATAGTTTGAGAAGTTAAGTTTTTATGCTTAAAGTTTCCCGTATCAGTCACGATTCCCGTAGCCAAAGCGTTTGCGATATCTTCGTCTATTTCAACGTTTGCGCTAACTATTACTTGGTAAGCGTTTTCCGCATTAGCGGCCGTTTCCGATACGTAATTTATTTTTGCATACCTGTCGTTTGATATATGATGATCTAAAACGTAAGTGTTTTTATGCGCGCTAAAAATAGTCGCATAGTCGCCCATGCGCGTAATATCTGCGCAATCTACCGCAAGAAGCGCCGTATATTCTCCGCTAAATTCTTTCTTTATATCCTTAACACCGTTAAGGTAAGAAAAGCGGTTAGGAATATCGTCTTCTGCATATACGTCTGCCACTATACCCTTTTTTTCAAGCGCGAACTTCAATGCGAGCGAAGAGCCTATCGTGTCTCCGTCCGGACGGACGTGGCAAAATAGCGCAACGCTTTTTTCGTTAAAAAGTTTTTCCGAAAATTCTTTTATCGTAATCAAACGTTTTCTCCTTTTTGTATGCCCCTTAAAAGTTTGTCCATTTTGTCGCCGTATTCCATACTTCCGTCCAAAATAAAGTGTATTTCGGGAACGGTACGCATTCTCATAACCTTAGCAAGTTCAAACCTAATCTTTTTTGCTTCTGATTTAATCGCGTCGAAAGTGGTTTGCTTTTTTTCGGGGTTTACCGAGTAAATACTAATTAAAACGTTTGCGTGCGCCAAGTCTTTACTCGTCTTTACGTCAATGATAGAGAACATTTCGGTAATGAAAGGATTTTTAACCTTTCTTTTTATAACGTCATAAATTTCTTTTTGAAGTTCACTGTTAATTTTGTCTATACGGCTTACTCCGTTCATACCTACTCCGTTAGTTTTTATTTTCTTCTACTAAATAGCATTCGATAAAGTCGCCAATCTTAATATCGTTGAACTTTTCAATCGACATACCACACTCATAGCCTTGAGCAACTTCTTTAACGTCGTCCTTAAAGCGTTTTAATTGTAAAACGTTTCCTTCGGTAATCATAACGTCGTCACGGTAAATACGAAGTTTTCCGTTTCTAGAAATCTTACCTTCGGTGACGTAGCAACCTGCAACTTGACCAACACCCGAAATCTTAAATACTTCTCTAACTTCGGCCTTGCCTAAGTATACTTCGGTAAACTTAGGTGCAAGCATACCTTTAAGTGCTTTTTCAACGTCTTCAATCGCTTCGTAGATAACCCTATAAAGTTTAATATCTACACCGCTATGTTCGGCAACGTTTCTCGCATTTGCATCGGGACGAACGTTAAACCCGATAATGATTGCGTTTGAACTTTCCGCAAGCATAATATCCGATTCGTTAATAGCACCCGCCGCCGCGTGTATAACGTTGACTTTAACTTCTTCGTTAGAAAGTTTTTCTAAGGACTGTTTAACCGCTTCAACCGAGCCTTGAACGTCGGCTTTTACGACGATGTTAAGCCCCTTGATTGCGCCTTCGGCAATCTTGCTAAATACGTCGTCAAGCGTGACTTTTTGAGAAGCCTTAATCATACTTTCTCTTTCTTTGTTCTTTCTTTCTTGAGCAACGAGTTTAACTAGTTTTTCTTGTTCTACCGCATATAAAATATCGCCTGCGTTAGGAACTTCGTCTAAGCCCATAATCGATACGGGCATTGAAGGTCCTGCAGAGCCAACCTTACAGCCTAAATCGTTCATCATTGCTCTAATCTTACCGGTGACCGTACCAACGACTACGCTATCAGATACTTTAAGCGTACCGTTTTGAATAAGAACGGTAGCGATAGGTCCTTTGTTTTGGTCGAGTTTTGCTTCGATAACAACGCCCTTTGCCTTTCTATCGGGGTTAGCCTTTAAGTCTTTGATTTCGGCAACAAGGTTAATGCTTTCTAAAAGTGCATCAAAGCCTTCGCCAGTCTTTGCAGATACTGGACAAAGTATAACGTCTCCACCCCATTCTTCAGGAAGCAAGCCGTTATCGGTAAGTTGGGTTTTAACTCTATCAATATTTGCTTCGGGCTTATCGATTTTGTTGATAGCAACGATAATCGGAACGTCCGCCGCTTTTGCGTGGTTAATCGCTTCAATAGTTTGTGGCATAATACCGTCGTCCGCAGCGACAACTAGTACCGCGATGTCGGTTGCTTGCGCACCCCTTGCTCTCATTGCGGTAAACGCAGCGTGTCCAGGGGTATCAAGGAAGGTTATTTGCTTTTTATTTACATTCACTTGATATGCACCGATGTGTTGGGTAATACCACCCGCTTCACCTGCGGTGACGTTAGTTCTTCTAATTCTATCAAGCACCGAAGTCTTACCGTGGTCTACGTGACCCATAACGGTGACTACAGGGGGACGAACTACGAGTTTTGCAGTATCCGTTTCTTCCATATCAAAGCCTTCACTTAATACGTCTTCCGCGGTCTTGTCGAGTTTAAGTTCGAGTTCTACACCTATATCGTCGGCAATAAACGCAGCGGTATCAAAGTCGATAGAGTCGTTTATCGTCTTCATTATGCCTTCCTTAAATAAGCGCTTGGTAATTTCCGCAGCGGTAATACCAATCTTTTCGGAAAGAACTTTTAAGGGGATAATCTCAGTGTTGATTACTGCTTTTTCTATCTTGATAACGGGTGTTTCAACGCTCTTAGCCTTTTTAGCAGGGCGCATCTTTCTATAACCCGTCTTGTTTTCGTCAAAGTCGTCTATGCTAACTTGATTTTTAATAAGTGCGCGTTTATTGATAACGTGCTTTTCTTCGTAAGACTTTTCGTTGCTCTTTTTCTTATTGCCAAAAGAACGCTTGTCAGCGGTAGGCATAACGGGAGGCGCAACGTAAGTTTCACGCGGTTTTTTGTTAAAACCGGTGTTTTGACCTTTGTTTTCAAAGGTCTTGCCAGAAGGCTTGTTTTTATCAAACGCAGGACGATTGCCTGCCTTTTTATCAACAGCGGGGCGAGTAGGTGTTATAGGTTCACGTCTAACGATAAACGAAGGACGTTCCTTTGGAACGAATTCCGCTCTCTTTGCGGTATCTGCGGGTTTTTCTTCCCCTTTAACTTCTTCTTTTGCGGGAATTTCTTCCTTCTTTTCTTCGACTTTTTCTTCCGCCTTTTCTTCTACCTTTTCAACCTTTTTGGGTTCGGGTTTCTTTTCTTCAACCACTTCTGCCGTAGGCTCAACTTTAACTTCTTCAACCTTAACAAGTTCTTCTTGCGCCTTTTTCTCGTTTTCAAGGCGAACTTCTTCAAAAGTCTTAAGTTTAAGTTCTAATTCCTTTTTAAGACCTTTTACGCCCTTTTCAAACTCGGAAACGGAAGAAGTTAATTGCGAAAGAATTCCGTCCGCAATAAGTTTATTTATCTTTTTTACGTTTTCGATAGATTTTTTTGCACTTTCGTTTTGTACGTTTTTGGTTTCTGCCATTTATATTCTCCTAATATCTCTCGATAAAGTCGTTTTCCGTTTGACTTAAAATAGCCTGTGCTAACTTCGTATCGGTAATAGCCATAATCTTAGCGTTTTCCCTGTGAGTGAGTTGGGAAAGAGTTTTCACAACGCTTTCTACCACTTGGCACTTCAGTTTTTTGGAAAGGCTTATCGCTTCTTTTTTACTGTTCTCACTCGCGGTACTGCATACTATCAATAGGTTTGCGCGTTTTAAGGTAGCGCAAGCATTAAAACCTATTTTATACTTGCCCGACCTTATTGCAAAACCCACGAAGGTTTCCGCTTTACTCTTTTCCAAAGAAGTTCTCCTCTATACCCTGATAAACCGCATCGTCCACTTCGCACGAAAATACACGGTTTACGAGTTTTTGCTTTTTAAGTTTTTTTATGCAATTTTCATCATTGCAAATATACGCGCCTCTGCCGTTTGCCTTGCCCGTTTTATCTAAAAAGATATTGTCACCGCTTTTTACTATGCGGAGCATTTCTTTTTTAGGTTTCATTTCTTTGCAAGCAATACACATGCGCATCGGAATTTTCTTTTCCATAAATATTACTCTACAATTTCTCCATCGTCTTCGGGAATAGTTTCGCCGAGTTCACCAACGGCAACGCTTTCGCTCTTAACGTCTATCTTCCAACCGGTAAGACGAACTGCAAGACGTGCGTTTTGACCGCTTCTACCGATTGCAAGTGAAAGTTTATCGTCGGGAACGATAGCCATAGCGTTATTTTCGCCTTCCATTTGAACGACCTTAATAACTCTTGCGGGGGACAATGCCCTTGAAATAAATTCAAGCGGATTTTCCGACCAAGGAATAATGTCTATCTTTTCGCCACCGAGTTCGGAAACGATTGCGTTTACACGCGCACCCTTATTACCAACGCATGCACCGATAGCATCGATTTGAGGATCTTCGCTATATATAGCAATCTTGGTTCTTTGACCAGGTTCACGAGCAATGCCTTTAATTTGAACTAAGCCTTGCTTAATTTCGGGAACTTCGTTTTCAAAAAGACGTTTAACTAGTCCACCAGAAGTGCGTGATACGACGATCTGTGCGTTTTTACCCATATTCTTAACGCGTTTAACGAACACGTTGATTTTTTGGTTTAATTCATATTTTTCACCGGGAACTTGATCTTTCGGCATCAATACGCCTTCGATTTGGTTTCCACCGATTTCTACGTAAACGTTTCCGTCTTCAATACGACGAACGGTACAAGCCATAAGTTCGCCTTCTTTGTCTTCAAACTCGGAAACGGTGTTTTCTCTTTCGATTTCGCGAAGTTTTTGCATAACTACTTGTTTTGCCGTTTGAGCGGCAATTCTGCCGAAGTTTTTGGGCATAATTTCGGTAGCAATAACGTCGCCTGCCTTATAACTTTTCTTGATGAGAACAGCGTCGCTAACGCTTATCTCTTTTTCGGGGTCAACCACTTCTTCTACAACGTTTTTGGTGCTGTAAATTTTAATGGTTTTCTTTTCGGGATTAAGTTTAACTGAAATTCCGCTAACGTCTCCCGTGGATTTCTTGTACGCGAAAACGAGCGCGTTTTCAAGCGCTTCGATAAATTCGGTTTGGGAAATCCCCTTTTCTCTTTCAAGGTCTTCAAGTGCCAAAAAGAAATCTTGATTAATCATTGTTTTTTCTCCTATATTTTTGTAAAATGATTTACTTATTTTTAGTTAAATTCGATGTACTCGTTCATCTTAACCACGTTTTTTAAGGGTGTGGTAAAGGTAAACTTTCCGTCCACTTTAATAGAAACGCTTTTTCCGTCGTAAGATAAAAGCACGCCTTCGTAGAAATTTTTGCCAGAGATTGAAGAAGCGAGTTTAACTTCTACCATTTGCCCTATATGACTTAAAAAGTGTTCGTCTTTTTTGAACGGCCAGTCAACGCCTTTTGACGAAACGTTTAGCGTGTAAGGAAGCGCATACGTTGGGTCGAAAGAATCTAACGGCTCGTCTATTAACCTATGAAACTTTTCGCAAGTGTCAAGGTCTACCCCGCCGTCTTTATCAATAAAAAGATTAAGTTCGGGGGTTTTGCCTTTCTTTAATTCTACGTCCCATAATTTAGCGCCAATCTGCTCTGCATAAGGGGTTAAAAATTCGGCAATTTCAAGTTCAGTTTTAAACTTCATTTTTCTTTCCTTTTTGCTCTTTATAAAAAGATATGAGAACGGAAAACCGTTCTCATAAGTCAAGCATAACTATTAAGTACTTTTATATTAACATATAAAAAGTGTTTTTGCAAGTGTTTTTCACAATTTTTTATCACTTAAAATACTTTATCTTCATAAGTTCGATAAAAATCTCGGCGGTGGCGTACGCATCGGATAGCGCCCTATGGTGATGGAAAGTAATGTTAAAGTGATCGGCAAGGGTGTGAAGGTCGTTTCTTCTAAGTTCGGGTAAGCACTGTCTACTCATTTCAACCGTGTCTAAAACTTTGTTTTTAACTTCGTAGTCTTCCGCACCTGCAAAACGTTTGATAAACTTTAAGTCAAAGTCCGCGTTGTGCGCAACGAGTACCGCATTTTCTATAAACTTCATAAAGTCGGGGATAACAGCCGAAATCTTAGGCGCATCCTTTACCATTTCTTCGGTGATACCCGTCAGTTTTACTATCTCTTGGGTTATAGGGTAATCGGGTTTAATAAGCGTGGTAAACTGCTCTACCACCTTTCCGTTTGAAACCTTTACCGCACCGATTTCGGTAATACCGTTGCTCATAAGTTCTAAGCCCGTGGTTTCTAAGTCGAATACCACGTAGTCGGTATCGGTAAGTTCCGTCGGCAAGTTGCCGTCCATATCGAATACGCTTTTAATCTTTACGGTAGAACTCGGGCTTGGGAAAATAAGCGAATAGTCTTTGGGCGCAGTCTTTTTATACTTATCCTTTTTAACGAAGTCTTTGGGGAAAGTACAACGATTGATTTTATCAAAAGTTATAGACTTTCTACCTTGATATTCGCCCACTTGTCCGTGAACGATAATCTCGTCGTCCACTTTAAGTTCTTTAATTTTATTATAGGTGTTCTTTTTAGAAAAATACACACCGCTAAGTCTTCCCGTAGTGTCGTCTAAGTGAATGATAAAAAACGGCTTGCCGTTTTTGGTTTCGCGCTCGGTAATATCGGTAATTTTTCCACAAACGATAATGTCACCGCTTAGCGCGTCTTCTATATAGACCGCCAAATCTTCCATAAGCGGATCGTCTATCGGGTACATATCTAAAACCTTGATCGTCCTATGCTCTATCTTTTGAAGTTCGTTCATATACACTTCGTCGGATAGTAGGGATACCGTTTCTTCTGGTTCTTTAATCTCTAAACCCCCTGCAAAGTCAGAACAAAACTTTTTAGATAAATATTCGTTAAGTTTTACGATTGCACCGCTCTTGCTAAAATAATCGGCGTTATCTTCGGTTAATCTAACTACGTATTTTACCACGTCTCCCATAACCTTGCTTCTAACGTCGGTGTTTTTTAGAAAAATTGAAACGGACGGATAGTTTTGGGTTATAAACTTTATTATCTCGTTATTAATAAGTTCGTCGTTAGAAACGATTTTTGTTATGTATACGTTTACCTTTTCAAAAATTCTCGGTGTGCCGGCTCTTAAAGAAACCCACACCTTTTTTTGAACTTCGTCACTTATAACGTTTTCGCAAATAAAGTTATATTTTATGCGCTTTTCTTTTCTAATTATTTCAATACCCGAAAGCCTTGCGTTTTTCAAACTTTCGTCTATACCGCGGATTTCGGATAAAATTTCTTCCGAAGTCTTTAACGTAAACATTTATCGATCTCCTTGAAGAACACGTCACTAAGTTCTTCATAACTAACTTTTTTAACTATTTTGCCTTGTGAAAAAATCACGCAACAATCTTTTCCGCCGGCAACGCCAAGGTCGGCATCGCTCGCTTCCCCAGGTCCGTTTACCACGCAACCCATAACGGCAATTTTTAGGGGCTTTTTAATATCTTTAACGTAGTCTTCCACCTGCTTTGCAAAAGCCATACAGTCCCAACTACAACGCCCGCAAGTAGGACAAGCAACTATTCTAACGCTATCGTTTATAAGTTCTAATCCAGATAGTATAGCCCTTCCTGCAACCACTTCTCTAACGGGGTCGGCGGATAGACTAACCCTAATGGTGTCGCCTATGCCTTTAAGTAATAGCGCGCCTATACCCATAGAGTTTAAGACTACGCCGTTATATTCGGTACCCGCTTCAGTCACACCTAAGTGCAATGGATAGTCGGTACGGCTTGCGACGTATTCGTACGCCTTAACCATAAGCGGAACGGACGATGCTTTTACCGAGATTACGATGTCTTCCACACCGTGCTTTTCTAAAATTGAAACGCTTTTTAACGCGCTTTCACCAAGCGATATTTCGTTTTTGCCGTATTTTGCCAAAAATTCCTTTTCAATACTGCCCGTGTTAGAGCCAACGCGTACGGGGACGGAATATTCTTTTAAAACTTTTGCTACCTTTTCAACGTTATCTTCGCCACCGATGTTTCCGGGGTTAATTCTAATTTTATCAGCGCCGTTTTTTATACTCTCTATCGCAAGGTTATAGTCAAAGTGAATATCGGCAACTAAGGGCATATCGGTTTTTTTCTTAATTTCTTTAATCGCCCTTGCGTCGTCTAAATCTAAAACGGAAAACCTAACTATATCACAACCTGCATTTTCTAATTCTTTGATTGCGTTAAGAGACTTATCCACGTCTTTAAGCCTAAACGTAGACATTGATTGAATTGCGATTTTAGAGCCACCGCCAATATAAACTTTACCTATTTTTACTCTCTTACTCAAAGCCGTTCTCCGTAAAAATTTTTAGTAATGATGCTATCTTTATTATACTAACACATAGTTAAGGATAAGTCAAAAAGTTTTTTAAAGCCAAAAATAAAAAACGGCGGTAATCCGCCGTTTTAGTTTTATATTACGATTCCGCACGCAACTTGTATCTATACATAACGTCCTGATAATAGCCGTCAAGATAAATTTTAAGTTTTCTTTGAGATAAAAGTTCTGAATACGCGTCCGCTGGGGACATTCTATCAAAGTACTCCGAAACACAGTTTACAACGTCTTCGTAGTAGCCCATTTCGATAAGTTCGTCTTTAGAAAGTTCGTTTGCCTTGATTTGAATATATTTAAGTTCTAAGTTAGCGCTAACTTGCGCAACCGTGTTAGTGTATCTAACTTCCTTTTCGTTTACACTATTGTTGTACTTGAAAACTTCTTTTTTATATTCTTCTCGCTCATCTTTTAGTTCTTGGATTTTAGTTTCTAACTGCTTAGAAAATAAACTTTCAAAATGCGAATCGGCATTTTCGATAGCAACTAAATGCGCTTCTATCTCGGCTAAAAGTTTTTCTTCAAACGCCTTTCTGTTTCTTTCGATTTCGTCTAATTTTTCGGCTTTTTCCTTGTCCGTTTTAATTAGTTTATCAACGTACATACCCGATTCTTCCATGCCGTTTTTATAGTGCATAGAACGGTACTTTTCTAAAAGCGTAGAATAGTATTCTAAAACACTTTGCGCTTCGGATTTACTTGCCGAATTGTTTTCTTCTATTCTAAGTTTTAGACTTTCTATTTTCTCAGTTAGATTTTGCTTGTAATCAAAAACCGTTTTTTCCCAACTTGCACCCAGCAAGGTTTTAGCCTTTATCATTATTTCTTCATCGGTTAAAGATTGGTCTTCCATACGAACCAAGGTAAAAGGTAAAAGTTCTATCCCTTCGTACTGCATACGCTTAATTCTGTAATAGTGAAAAATATCTTTTAGGGTTGCGTACAATTCTTCTATAGTTGTTGGTGTAGTGTATTGCATAATTTTCTCCTTTTATACCCTATACTTAAAAGCAAGTCCGCTAGCGGTAAAGTTTATATCTTCACTTTCTATTGCGAAAATAAACTCGTCTGACACCACGCACGTTTTAACCACGTTTTGTCCTATAGCAAGCGGAAAAGTACGGCTTCCGTGCTTTCCTAAAATCTTAAACACCCCACTTGCCGATGCGTAAACGCTAACTTTATAAAGGGTTTTGGTTTTATCAGTGCCAAGGTCCAACCTTTTACTTTGCCAAACCATATTTAAGGTTTTGGGGTTATAACAAACCTTGCCGTACTCGTTGGTTTGATGATTAAAAACGTATCCGCCTTCGCAAACCAATAGGCTATCGGCATCGATAAAAGTTTCCTTTTTATCGTTTGCGTCGTAAAGGAATAATCGCTTGTTTCCCATCTCGTCGGTAAGGGGCAATAAATAACAGTTTTCTACACAAACGGCTTCGCTTGACGGGGATAAATTTTTACCACTGATAAGGGTACTGTCAACGTAGTGAATAGACTTATTTTTATAGTAGCAAAGTCCTTGCCAAGAGTTTATAAAATAAACAGCGTCCCCTACCTTTTTAACAGTTTGCGCATCGCATTTAATTGGCGGAAGTTCAGGCACTTCTATACTGTATTCAGTGACCGTATCGGAAACCGAAATCTCGGCTATACCGCGCGTGCAAAAGGCAACGAGTTTGCCTTCTTGCAATATTAGTTTTATCACGCTTCCTAGTTTTGCCGGCAACGTGACGTATTCTATAATCGACGTATCAAAGGACTTGTTAAAGTAATCAAGTTTTCTTAAAATAGTAATCTTTCTACCCTGCCCGATAAAAAAAGCGCCTTTATAAAAAACGTAGGTGTCGCCCTTAGGAAGCCCTATAAGTTCGTGGGCGTTTTTGGTGATAATTTTTCCTACCCCGTCACCAATCACCGCAATCCCCGACCTTCCGCCAAAGTTAAATTCAACAACGTCAGGCGGAGAAGAAAAGTTGTCAAAACAAACCCCTTTAAGTTCTCTATCCGTTATATCATATAACGTACTTTCTTTGGTAAAGACCAAAACCCTATCGTTGACACCATAAAGTTTTACCACCTTAAACGTATTAGGGATAGTCTTAATAACGTTTATCCCAAGCGCAAAACCAAGCGTATCTTTATTAGTAAAAGTAGAGTTTACTTTATCGGTAAGCCCGTTAAAATCCGAAACCTTATAGGTATTGTCGGTATAACTTACCGAAGAAAGAGTGTAAGCGTTCATTAGATAAATCTCCTTGCTTTTACTATTTTATTTTTTGGCGAGAGAATAGAAGATAATGCGCCCGTAAACCTATTATGCCACAAAACGCTTTCGTCGAAAGCGTGTTCGGTAAGGCAAAATTCCGCAGTCGTGCCGTAAGCAATAACCCTTGCGGGAAGTTTAATTTCCGAATATCCTATCTCGTCGGTAAGCCCAAAGTTTGGTGGCATATACGCGTATTCTACGACGTATTCGCCATAGAGTGTTTCCACGTATTCGGCGTTTACCTTAAAGTTAATAGAATTGCCGTCTAAGTCGTAAGCGCCAACTATTTCAAGCACTCTTTCGGGAAGTTCAGTATAGTAAACCTTTCCCCCTACCGCCTTTACCTTTTGTTTTCTCACCATCGGAACGTAAGAACAAGCAAGTTCGTTGATGACTAAATTTGCACATCTTGTAAGAGTGTCTACGGTAGCGAGTACGTTTTCATCGTCGCAAGATAGGTTTTGTTCTAAATACTTAACCACGTTTTCCCTACCGAGATAAGTTGCCGAAAGTTTAATAACGTCTTTAATGTTCATATTTCTCTCCTATTAATAATTTCGGGCGAGAAACTCTCGCCCGAAACGATTGCAATAAATTTTTTTAATTACGCTTCGGTAATGCCCGAAATCATGCCTTGTCCGTTAGGACGAGAGCAAATAAGGTCAGCATATTTAACAAGCGTTGCCGTGTAAACGGGTTTGCCTGCAACTTGCTTTAACACCTTACCGTCTTCGCCTTCTAACCATTGCCAATCGCAAAGTTGATGAAGTGCAAAGTCTTCGGTGTTAAGTAAGTACATAGTTCCTTCGGGGCAGAATCTATCCGCAACGATAGGAATACCGTTATAACTCATAGCCTTATAACCGCCTGCAAGTTCAACGGTATCGATAATGCGCTTGTTTTCCGAGAAGAGTTTTTGAAGCGCTCTTCTAACACCCCAAGAGCAAACGATAAAGTTTACCGCACCGCCACTCGTTTCTTCGATAGTGTCGATTGCTTGTTGAATGGTGAGTTCATCTATTTCGCCTGCGTTTTCCTTAACGTAAGGATTAAGCCAAGAGTGAGTATCCTTAGAAAGTCCGTAGATACTGCCTTCCTTAGAAAAGATTGCTTTAAGACCGGTAATTTCGTTGTTATAAGAGCCTTGAACGGTAATCGATGCGCCATCCACGTCTTCTGAAACGCTTCCGCTAACCTTAACGGTTTTGTTCTTTCTATCAACGGCTAAAATGCGTTTACCTTCTACAATAGAAGCACCGCTTTCGTCTCTAAAATCTACGACCATACCTTCGATAAGGTTTTTAACGTCCGAAACGATAATAACTCCGTTTTCAGCGCCAACTACTTTTGCAAGCACTCCGGAGCCGTCGCCAAAGAGCATTCTTCCAAAGTTGAAAGAAGATGCTTTAAGTAAGCCTTCCATTTCAGCGTTAAGCAAACTCACGAACGCACCTGCGTTGTTTTCAGAAGCTCTAACCGCTTTATCGGAAATTTCGATAGTGCCGTAAAGGTTTTTAAGGCTTACAACGAATTGTTCGTAGTTGTTTCCGGTTGCAGAAGGAAGATCTCCGTCTTCAGTACCCGCACCGATACCACCGTTCATGCCGTAGATAGCAAGTTTTCTAACTTCTTTGCCCCAAACGTCGTCGGTGGTTTGTTTAACCATGGCTAAAAGTGGGTTTGCCTTTAAGTTTAATTGTTCTGCTACAACGTCTAAATAAAATGATTTTAATGCTTTATCCGCATTAGTTAAAGTGACTGCCATAATATAAATACTCCTAATAATCTAAGTGAAATTTTTTATAAAAGTTCCCTTGCCAAAAGTCCTGCTTCGGCAATAGTTTTAGGCTTTTTCACGGGCGCTTTCACGCTAGTACCCGCTTCGCTCATCACGATAGCCTTTTGTTTATTTACCAAAACGCCTTTAAGATAGTCTTTGAGAATATCGTCTTTATCACCGATATTATTCTCTTTGATTATATCTAAATTTGCGCTTTCAGTAATATCCCCTACGGTTTCTAAGGGGGCTTTGCCTTTTCCTGTCGCTACCGTTCCCTCTAACTCTTTAAGTCTCTGACAGCGTTTGGTAAACTCAGCCTGCAAAGAGTTATACGCATTAAGAAGGGCGTTAACGTCCTTAAACTTACCCAACGAGATGCCTGTATCCTCTCCGCTATTTATCACTTCCGCCCCTGCGGTGTCGGTCGATACGTTTATTTGTTCATTGATAGGTTCTTGCATTTCTTAATCCTCCGTTTTTTGTTCTTTTTTATTTAATTGTTCTTCGTGCGATTTAACGTGATCGAAAAATCTTTGTTTTTCTTCTTTTGTAAACTCATCGTACTCACTCAAAAAATATCTTACGTGTTCGTCCACGTGAATTTGGTGGTTGTCGATATCGTCAACTAAAAGTCCTTTTTTTCTAATGGTTTCGTTTTCGCTTTGGGCTTTTTCTTGGTGAAGCCTTGAAAGTCCCTTTTGATAATCTAAATCTTTATACCCTAAAAGTGATAAAACCTTTTCTTTCGTAGCGGTGTTAAGTTTACCGTTTTCCGAACTGAGCAAACCGCTTTCGTAAAGTTTAAATACCATATCCTTTTTTTGAGATTCGGTATAAAGCATTTCGTTTTCGCTTTCCATATATACGTCGTCTGATAGCGCGATATTTTTATCGGCGTAGTAAATCTTAGTCTTTTCAAACTCGTCTATAGACTTTACCGCTTTAAGTCCTGATAAGAACTGTTGATAAAGTCTTAAAACGTGCTTTGCGACTTCTACTAACGCGCGTCTAATGATATCCGCCGTCATAGTAAGCCTTTGGTTATCTTGGTCAATCAAAATTTGAAGTGCCGTACCACTGCTTACGTTTGCGTTGTTAGAACTACTCGTCACGTCTGAAATTCCGCTGATAATAGTAAACTCGTTAATAAGTTTTTGTTCTTCGTCCGAAAAGTCTGATGGTATAGAGTCTATCGCCATCATTTCGGGGGCTTTAGAGCCTTGACGGTATACTAAAATCTTACCAGGCGACAAACCTTCTTCGGACAAATCGTCTACGTCTACCGAGCCGTCTTCTACTGTCATTACGCCGTTAGAAAGTCTATTTAAGAACTCGTGCTTGCGGTTTTTTACCGCGTTAAAAGCGCGCTGTACAGGTATCAAACGCTCGATTACGCTAGAGCCAAAGAAACTACCGCTTTGAACGTACGCTTCTTGCTTTACGAAAGGATACGCTCTACCACCGTTCTCGCCCGATAGATAAGGCATTTCGCCGTAATATAAAAGTTTTCCGCCAGCCACAGTAATAAGTCTACCTTCTGGATAATCACAGTTTGGCGCAACGTATTTTTCAATTACGATAACGGCGTTTTTGAGTTTTTTCTTATCGTTTTTTTGCGATTTAGAAGTAGAGTTAATAACCTTTAAGTCGTTTACGTCTATTTCTTCACCGATTAAATCTACCCCGTACTTTTCCTTAACCAAGGCTACCGGCACGGCTTTTGCGTGTATGATAGACGAACAGTCTTGCAAGTCTTGAACGTATAGGTTGTCGGGAAAAATTTCAAAAGGCGAAACGGCTAAAATTTGAACTTCACCCTCAAAAACGTCTTGTCCGTCTAAAACTCCCAACTTATTTCCGCCGTCGTTATTCCAAATAACCTTGTAAAAACCCGTTCCGCACGACTCACTCCACGAATTGACTTGCTTTATTACTTGCGTCATTTGGTTTTTAGCAAATGCTTCGGAAACGAGTTTTTCAGCAAGGTCTGCCGCCTTTACGTCCTCGTCGTCGTCACTTTTTGGTCTAACGTTAACGTTTTCTTTTATTCTTGCGAGTTTAGAAAGCCTTGTTTCAATGATTGGCGCAATGTGATTAAACACACCCCTGTTTTGCCAATAGAAACTCTTGTCTTCGTAAGTTAAATCGCCCCTACCGTTTATGCCGTAGTATTGATTGCCGGCAAGAAAGTTCATATTAAGTTCCCACTGTCTTTCCAAAAACAGTCTTTCTTTTTGACGATCTAAAAAGTCGGCTTGGGTTTCGGAAATTAATTCTTCAATAAACCTTTCTCTCTCTTTAGTTTTAACGTCTAACTTTGATTTTTTGGTTTTATCCACTTTTTTACTCCTTGTTGTTTTCTTCCGCAAGTATGCTAATAAGCCTTAACTTTTCCTTTTCCAATTCTTCATCAGTCATATTGGACAAATCAGTTTGTTCTTCGCACAAAAGCATTTTTAAGGCCGTCATATCAGGCGGAACGTTTTTTTTGGTCACTTTCTTTTTAGAAAGTTTTATTCCTTCATCGTCTAAAACGTACTCCATAACGGTTTCGGTAAAATCATACCCTAGCGCCTTTTTAAGAAGGGCTTTTTGCAGTTTCTTTCCGTTTTTGACCTTTTCGGTTTCAGTTGTTTTTTCTTTCATTGATAATCTTCCTTATAAGCCTTTCTTTGTCCTTTTGAATTTCGGTCTTTACGGGCTTTAAGGGTGACAATGCAGGCTTTCGCATAAGGTAATATCTTAACTCGTCAAGCGCATGGTCGTCGTATTTTTTAGGGCTATCGCCTTCTCCCCACCAATAACTTTTGAATTCTCTTATCAAATTCACGCAGTTTTTAAAGATATAAAGTTTTGGTTTTACGGGGTCGTGGTTTAAGTATTGTTTTACCCTTTCGATACCGCTAAATAAATCTTTGTTGACTTTTGGGTTTGCATTTATTCCCTGCTCAAAGAAAAGTTCAGTCACGCTTTTATTAAGCGCCAAAGTCTTTTGGTTTGCCGCAGAGTCGATTATGGCTAAAATTCTACCCCCTTCACCCCTTTTCCAGTTAAGCCTATCGGAAATTTTCTTTATCGCATCGGCATGGTAAACGACGTCACGTCCCGCTTCAAAATGCTCGGCTACGACGTATACGTTGCCGTCGTAGTCAACCGCATACCAGTGCGCGGAAAGTGGGTTGTTAAGACCGGGGTCGATAGATATTAAGTCTTGCCACTCGCAAGGAATATCGAAGGGCTCGATAACGTGAACGTTCTCGTCAAACTCTGGGTAAACTAACCCCGTGTTGGACTTAAAATGCCCGTACCTTCTACTCTCAATTTGGTCTTGTGATAAACTTAAAGTTAGTGCTTCAAACTCTTCTTTTTTCAAAAAAGGGTTGTCCGCCCACTCCATAAACTCGTACCACACTTCCTTAGAATTACCACTGTTTAAGAAAATCTCGTCGTAAATGTAGGTTAGACCTTTAAGTGGCGTCATCGTTCCGAATATGTCCCCCGCCTTATCTAAAACACGCATACGACACTCGTCGTAAACGTCTTTTGGGGGTTCTTCGTCAAACCATACGAAGTCTAAAGAACTACCCTGAAATTTTTCTCTACCTTGGTCGCAAGACTTAAAGCCGATAACACTCGTTCCACCAAACACGTTCTTAACTCTTATTTGGTCGATAATGCCGTATTTAAGACTGTCCTTTTTACCTGATAGCATTGTCACGTCTTCTATCCAATAAGGGTTAAGGTAATTTAAGACCTTTGCTTGCGCAACGTCTCTTTGCACTTGGGTAGAAAGTGATACCACCCACCCGAACACGTCTTTCCTATTTTGCCTATAAGGGTGAATACCCCTTGCCATATAAACGGTTTCGGCAGCACCGCACTCGGTTTTACCGCTACGGTTTCCGCCGAAAACCCATCTGTTTCGTTTTGGGCATTTATGGAATTCAAGTTGTTTTAAGTGCACCTTTTCGCCCGTATTATATTTAGAAAGGGCGTTAAATTTCGCCCTTTTTGCTTGTTCGTTTTCGATTTTAATAATCTTTTCGTAAATCTCTCTCATATTCTACAATTTAACCTTTTTTTCGATGTAAAAGATATTTAACCCACGAGTTATATCAAGTATAATCACTTTTACCCAACTATTAAAGGAAGGTAAAATAATGAAAAAAAGACTGTTTATAATAAGCGTTTTTTGTGCGCTAATATGCTTTACCGTTAGCGACAAAAACCTCGCCTTTGCCGACACCAACTATTTAAGGGTAATAAATAGCACCACCCCGTTTTATAGGGATAGTGGTATGCAATCGTTAGTTTTTAACCTGCCGTACACCTATTACGTAAAAGTTCTTAGTGTAGACGGTGATACGGCGCATATAGAATGCTACGGTCAAAAAGGCACTATCGCAATGGACGGATACACCGTTTACTCAAGCCTATATAAAGACGGCTTAAATACCGATAATCCCTACCTAACGCAAACTATAACCACGTCTATCCCTACTAAACTTTATAGCGATACGAATCTTATAAATGCCGAGCGCTATCTTTTTCAGGATAGAGCGCTATCCTATTACGGAAGTTTAGAAACCGAGCACGGCATAATTTATTACGTAAGTTATAACGGTGAATTCGGCTACGTCAAAGAAGACGCCGTCTATCCTTTTACAATTTTAGATCACCCAAACGAACTGACGTTTTTAGTTCAAAACATACCCCCTACCGAGTCCGAAACCGAAAACCTTCCATCGCCCGATAAAAATGAAAGTCAAGGCGACGAACTTTTAACCATTAGAATAGTTATAATCTCGTGCTTGGTTTTAGCGGGGCTTATAGCCTTGTTTACGGTAAAGCGCCCCAAAAAGATTGAAGAGCCCGTCGTTCGTTTTTACGATGAAAACGAATACGAATAACTAAGCAATATTAAAAACGGTCTTTTTCTCCCTTTTAGATGCAAGTTTCCCCTTGTTCTTAAAGGCGTTGTTTTCTTCGTGGTCGATAACCCTTTTAAGAAGTTCCCTAAAAAAGTCCATTTGCAAACAGTTTTCTTCAAACCACTTATCGTCAATCCCTGCCTTTTCAAGTTTCTCGGAAAAACTTAGGGCAAGTTTTACTTGCCTTCTAAAATACGCCCTACCCGTATAATCGAAATTAACGAAAAACTCTTTCGGTCTATCCTTAAAATACTTATAACTAAAAAAGGTTAAGTCTTCTTCAGAAAACTTTTTCAAGATATTGTCAACAACAATTTTTAAGGTAATAAGTACGTCCTTTTGCTTGGTGTAAGACAAAATCTTTTCACATTGCGATAAACAAGGCGACAAATCGCTTAAAGAAGCAAGCGCCTTTTTCTCAACGAGTTCGTCAATTTGCTCCATTACGTTAGTTAGGTTTTTGTAAGCGTATAAAACCGCTTTAGCATAGCAAGTATTCATTTTCCAATCTCCGTTTTGATATTATTTCCACCGAAATCAACCCTATTATAGAAACAATTTTTCACACAAGTCAATTAGATATGTCGATTTTTGAACAAAATTAAATATTTTTGTACAAAATTAAATTTTTGTGTCATAAAGTACTTGATTTTAACTTTGGCGAAATATAAAATTACAAATTTTCCGAACATTTGTTCGTTTTTTGTTTTTATACTACCCCCTGTTTTTGACACGTTTTGTCATATTTGTCTTACAAATGGAAAATTTTTCCAAACAATTAAAAGGCAAAAAATTTGTAGGATAATTTGGAATTTTTATATACAAAAG
>CAJMCT010000007.1 GCA_905211955.1 uncultured Eubacteriales bacterium
AGATTACTTACGAAATTTTAGAGGCGTTAATATGCATATAGAAGTAGTTGATTTTCTTTTTCAATTTGCAATAATACTTATTTCAACTAAACTTTTAGGAATCTTAATGAGAAAATTAGGACTTCCACAAGTTTTAGGCTTTATAATTGCAGGTATCTTAATCGGCCCTGCAATTTGGGGTTCTATATTTAACCTTAGTGAAGGTTCGGTTTTCCCAATTCAAGACAACCACATTTTATCGGCTTTTGCCGAAGTGGGCGTTATCTTCGTTATGTTTACGGCAGGGGTAGAAAACAACCTTAAAGATATAAAAGAAACGGGCGTGGTATCATTTACCATAGCCATGGGTGGAGTTTTGTTGCCACTTGGCGCAGGCTTTTTAATCGCATATTTATTCCTTCCAGATGCTGGAGTGTTCACTTGGCTTTTCGTCGGCGTTATAATGACTGCTACTAGCGTTGGCATTACGGTAGAAGTTTTAAGAGAACTTGGTAAATTAAAAACTAAGGTCGGCACAGTCATAATGAGTGCCGCTATCATAGACGATATTCTTGGCATTATAGTTTTATCCGTGGTGCTTAGTCTATCGGGCGGAAACGGAAACACTTCCGCCGTATTAGAGTTTATAAATCCCAACAACTCACCCTTGATTTCAGTTGTTTGGATATTTGCGTTCTTTGTATTTGCTATAGGGGTAGGATATGGGCTATCTAAACTATTTAAGTACATAGAAAAGAAATCACCGCATACGAGACGTATTCCCATTTGGTCTATCGCAGTTTGCTTGCTTTACGCGTTTATTGCCGAAAAGGTTTTTGGTGTAGCGGATATTACGGGTGCGTTTATAGCAGGACTTGTGCTTTCAACCAATCACTCGTCGGCGGAATACGTAGATAGAAAAGTTTCCATCGCATCGTATACGATATTTGCGCCAATCTTCTTTGCAAGCATAGGCATAAAGATAGGCTTTGAAGGTTTTAATACAAACGTTATAGTATTTGCGCTCGTATTCGTAGTGGTTGCAATACTTACCAAAATTATCGGTTGCGGTGGCATTGCAAGGGCGTTTAAATTTAAGAATAAAGATGCGTTCCGTATCGGTATCGGCATGATTGCCCGTGGCGAAGTTGCACTTATCGTGACCGAAAAAGGTATTGCAGGTGGACTTCTTGCCCCTGAGTACCGCGCAATAGTAGTTATGTTAGTATTAGTAAGTTCGCTTATTGCACCCATACTACTTAAACTTTTATATAGAAACGATAAAAGCGAAAAACTCCCATTAAACGGCGAGTTGGAGGAAAGCAAGGTTGAATAAACTTTATAAAAGCATAGTTTTAGACGGTGATTTAACGTTATCCGTTTTGGACACCACCGAATTAGTAAACGATGCTATAAAAATTCATAAACTTACCCCACTTACCGCCGCCGCATTAGGTAGGGCGCTTACCGTTTGTACTTTTATGTCAAGCGGTCTAAAAAATAAAAGTGATAGACTTTCTATATCTATAAACGGAAACGGTGTTGGTGGAAAGATTACCGTTTGCGGAAACAGTGACCTTGATATTCGTGGAAGCATTGATAACCCTTCGGTTTCACTTCCCTTAAAAGAAAACGGCAAACTTGACGTTGCAGGTTGCGTTGGAAAAAGCGGAAGAATAACCGTTGTTAAAAGTATGGGACTTAAAGAGCCGTATACGGGGACTTCTAATATTATTAGCGGTGAACTTGGGGAAGACTTTGCTTCTTACTTTGCACTTTCAGAGCAACAACCAACCGCCCTTGCAATAGGCGTTAAAATTGGCAAAGACTTAACTTGCGTTGGTGCAGGCGGTGTTGTATTACAAGCCTTACCAGGCGCAAAAGAAGAAAATCTTATAAAAGCCGAAAATATTGTTAACTCTTTATCTAACGTTTCTACCGTGATAGAAGAAAAAGGGATAGAAGGGCTAATCAAAGAATACTTTGGGGATATAGAATATCAAGAATATTACCCTAAGTATAAGTGTCTTTGCAGTCAAGACTATATAGAAAAACTACTAATCTCACTCGGCAAAGCCGAAGTGGAAGATATTATTAAAACTGAAGGCGCCGTAAAAATCGGTTGCCAATTTTGTGATAAGGAATACGTATTTACAAAAGAAGATGCCGAAAGAATATTTAGCGAATAATAAAGATGGGGGCAAGATTTTACAGTTTGACAATTCCCCTAAAATATACGGAAAGTTGGCGCACGAAAGGGCGGAAAGAAACGACCTTTTAGGGGCGCTTTCTTTGGCTTTTTCTTCGCTTAAAAAAGAGTTTAGCCTTTCCGCGTTAGAAGATATTGCCGATATTTATGCGGATATGGGGCTTTACGAGTATTCTAATAAGTATTGGTTTAAGTTTTTATGTTCTTGTTCTAAAGAAGAATACGGCACCGTTTATCAAGAACTTGCAATCAACTTTTTCTATCTTGGCGAAAGCACGGTATCTCTTTACTATTTCCAAAAAGCATTAGACCTTAACGGGCATATAGATAGAGAGGAATTAGACCCGGAAATTATAGATTTTTTTGCAAACAAGTTTAGTAAAAAGAACGCGTTTAGGCTTGTGTATCCCGAAACCCGTGCGGATTATTCGCAAGTGCTAAAAGACGCAAGGCTTTTTCTAAAAATAGGCGATTTTGAGCGTGCCGAAAAACTTTACGGCGAAATACCCGAGTGTGCAAAAGAATATAAAGAAGCACTCTCCGAGCATATCGTTTCGGACTTTATAACCGATAAAGACGAAAGTGCCCTAGCAAAAATTAAAACCTACCGCGAAAAGTTTGGGGACGACGTTTTCGTGCTTTCTAACCTGTCCAGCATTTACCATTTTAGAAAAGACGACGATAAGGCAAACTACTACTATAAAAAGGTGTTAGAGATAGAGAGTAAAGACTCTGCCGACGACTTAAAAAAGGCAACCACCGCCATAGAACAAGAAGATACAAAAAAGGCGATTTATTTTTTTGAAAAGGTTATAAATAAGGACTTTTACGAGCCTAAACTAATATATGTTTACGGACTTTCGCTAATCAACGGTGGAGAGTACGAAAAGGCAAGGGAAGTATTTTATAGACTTCTTAAAATAGATTATCAAAACTCTATTTATAGGTATTATTCAAAACTTATAGAAAAACTTATCGAAGGGCAAAAAAGCGCGCAAAAACTGTTGCCCGTTTTATATGAAGAAGAACTTCCTGAAACTGAAGTAAAGAGAAGAACAAAAAGATTAGAGGACTTAATTAATCTTCCGCCAAAGAGTTGCAACGCGCAACTTAGAAAAGGCGAAACAAAAGACCTTTTGCGTTGGGGCTTAAAAAATAGAGAAAGTAAAGTGGTTGCGCTAACCACGTTGCTACTTGCGACCGTGCCCGACAAAGTGTTTGAAAGATATGCAAACTTAGTTTTAACCGACCCGTCTTACGACAAAAGGGTTAAAAAGATGATGGCTAAAGTTTGGATAACCAAGGGTTATTTTGGCAAAATAGACGTCGTCACCGACCATATGTATATAAAGTTTAGGGCAAGAAAGATGCCGTCTTATAACGTAGAAGGCGGTGAAATGTTCTTCGATACCTACGTAAACGCACTTTTAACCGTTGCGCTTTGCGGTGAAGAAGAAACTGACAGAGTGGCTTTTGGAGCAGACAAGGTGTTTAAGCGCTTTAAAGATAGCGATAAAAAAGATAGACTAAACGGTGACGAACTCTCCGCACTTACCGTGTATCTTTCGGGACTTCGTTGGAGCAAAGACGTAAAACTTTTAAGCAAAGTTTTCGACGTAAAAAAGGAAAAGTTAGATAAACTCATTTTAGAGTTTGAAGGAGCAAAAAAGTGATAAAGGTAATTGACGTTGACGGACTTTTCGATAGTTTTATATCAGATTTCGTTTATAAAAATATCGGCAAAGTCAAGCCCGAAGAAATAGAAAATAAAATTCCTGAACTCTATATAGAATTTGGTAAAACCCCTTTAAAAGAATTGGATGGAAAAACCCCTGAAACTTATTATAAAGAAGGGGACGTTAATGAACTTTTAAACGTCTTAAAAAGCCATATAGATAAAGGCGTTTCGGTGTCCGACTTTTTGTGCGAAGCACTAAGAGATTTGGATAGCGAAAAACAAATCGCAACTGAACTTAAAAATGATAACGAAGAATATACCCTTTATCTTATGAATATTTTAAGCGATAAAAACTCGTCTATCTCGGCGGATAGATTTTTAGAGTTTATACTTTGGGATTATTCTATTCCAATAAGAGAACTCGCAACCGAACTTTTGTCGCAATATCCCCAAAAGGTTTTAGAAAAAATTCTTGCGCAGTTTAAGGAAACTACCGAAGACAAAAAGGCTTGCCTTACCGAGATTTTATCGCACGCGCAAAAAGATGATAGGGTTTTCAATGTCTTAATAGAAGAATTCGTTAAAAACCAAGACAAAATTCCGGAGTATGCAAGTTATTTATCGAAGTATGGCGACGAAAGAGCACTACCCTTTTTAATGACGGCAATAGAAAGCGAAAAAATCGATTACTCTGATTTTGAAGAACTAAGGTTTGCCATTGAATCGCTTGGCGGAACTTATGAAAAAGAAAGAGATTTTTCCAAGGATAAGTTGAAAAACAAAATAAAACAAACTAAAAACACTAAAATCATTTAAGAATAAGGCATAAATTAAGGTTTCACGCTCGTATATTAGAGCGTGAAATTTTTTTATCAAACGCTTTCGGTAGTTTCAGTGACCGTCGGCTCGATAGTTGGCGCAGGGTTTATTTCGGGTAGAGAACTCGTTTCGTTTTTCGGAACGGAAAGTTTTATTTTGCCACTTTGTTTGTCCTTCGTAATTTTATCACTTTGTTTTATGCTTTTGTTTTCTTTTGGACGAACTTCAAACGGCTTAGTAGACCTAAACTCAAAACTACTAAAAACCCCAGCGCCCTTTAATATAGCAGTGCTTATTTCGTCTTTCATATCCGTTTGCGGAATTTTTGCAGGGCTTGACGCAGTTTATACGCTAAATATTGGGCAAGTAGAAATCCCCGTTTTATCAATAGGGGTGATAGTGTTAGTATCCTTTACTTCGGCATACGGAATTTCAGGGGTGGAAAAGGCAAGTTTAATTTTAATACCATTGCTTATTTTTGCCGTCTTTTTCTTAATCTTCAAAAAGGGGAGTTTTTCTTTTGGCAACACAAAAGAACTTGGCGGAATATCATTTTTTAAAATTCTTCTATACTCTTTTATGAACTGCTTTATAAATCTTCCCGCAATAATAGACGTTGCAAAAGGCAAAGGAAAAAATTCATTAAAAGTATCGGCAATAGTTTCTTCAGTTTTACTATCGCTTATGGCTCTTTTTATATTATCTACAATTTCAAGTGCGAAAACCGAAAGCGCGCAAATGCCACTTTATGAAGCGCTTGGCGGGGTGTATTCTGGACTTTTTGCGACTGTTTTGCTTTCAGCACTAATAACTTCGGCACTTTCTGCGTACTATCCGCTTTACTCTTTTGCAAAGAGAAAATGGAAGGTAAAAGGCATAATTATTTTAGCCGTTTGTTGTTTTTTATTTTCAAGGATAGGGCTAAAAAACATAGTAAACTACGCATACCCCGTAATCGGTGATTTTGGAGCGGTTTATCTTGGCATATGCTTAGTTTATAGGATAAAAAATAGGGGCTTGAATAAAAATTTTATCAAAAGGCGATAATAAGTTTATCCGCTATTAAGGAGGTAGACTATGGCGAAAAAGAAGAAAAATAAAAATAAGGTAATAAAACTTACCGATGAAGAATATGGTAAGTATATCATGGCTTTAAAAGACGAAACACCGCCTAAACTCGTCGAGGAAGCACAGCGTAAAGATTAAAAAAAATTGTTTCTTTGTAAATTTTTTTGCAAAGAAACTTTTTTTTATCAAAGTTTTATGATATAATGTCAAAGGCAATAAAAGACAAAGGAAAATTTTATGATTGAAATTAGAGAAGTAAAAACGGCAAAACAAAGAAAACTCTTTGCAAAATATCCCGTTATTTTGTATAAAGGCTGTCCTTATTACGTCCCAAGTTTAAGAAGTGACGAACTTGCAACCTTTAATCCTAAAAAGAACTTTAGTTTAGAAAAGAACAAATTTAAGGCGTTTTTGGCTTACAAAGATGGCAAGATCGTAGGAAGAATTGGTGGACTTATCAACTATAAAGATAACGAACTTACCGGAAAGAACTTTATTAGATTTTCGAGGTTTGAGTGTATTGACGATATAGAAGTTTTCAAAGCGCTCCTTGGCGCTGTTGAAAAGTTCGGCAAAGAAAACGGCATGGATATTATTCACGGACCTTGGGGCTTTAACGATACCGACCGTGAAGGTATGCTTACTTTTGGTTTTGATAAGAGAAGCACTTATGCAACAAACTACTCTTACCCATATTTTTATCAACGCATGGAAGAATTGGGTTTTGAAGCCGAATCTAAGTGGGCGGAAAGAAACTTTGTTGTTCCCACTAAGCCTGATGAACGTATGGACAGGCTTGCTGAAGGCTTAAAGAGAAAATATAAACTTACTGACGTTGCTGAAACGATGTCTGTTAGAAAAATCTTAAAAAATTACGGCGACCAACTTTTTGAAGTATTAAACGAAGCATATGGACACCTTGACGGATACGTTCCGGTAGAAGGCAAGGCTCGTGATAACGTTTTAAGCCAGTTTGCGACGATAGTTAATAGAAAGTTTATAAGTTTCTTAGTAGACGATAATGGTGAAGTTGCCGGCTTTGGTATTTGTTTGCCATCTATTTGCGATGCACTTATTAAACATAAAGGCAAACTTTTCCCGTTTGGATTTATTAGCGTATTAAAGTCTATTTGGTTCACCAAAGACTTAGAAATGGCGCTTATTGCGATAGGAAGCAAGTACAAAAACTCTGGTATTAACGCGGTAATTATTTCAAGAATAGTTCAAAACCTTGCAAAATACAAGGTAAAGCACTTAGAATCTAATCCTATGCTTGAAACAAACCACAATATACATAACCAATGGAAGTTTACCGAAAACGAAATTATTAAAAGACGTCAAACTTACAAAAAAGAGATTGGAAGTCTTATAGAAGAATAAAATAAAGCAAAAATCAAAAAACCGCACTTTTGCGGTTTTTTCTTTTTAGAGTTTAAACTCTAAAAGTTAGGAAAAATCCTTGAAAAAGCCTTTATTATTTGTTATAATATACAAGTATTATTTTAAATAAAAGAAAATCAACACGGAACAGGATGTAATTATGAAAAGAATCGAACTTAAAAAACTGTTTTTAGCACAAGAAGAATACGGCGATAAGACCGTGACCGTTTGCGGTTGGGCAAAGACCATTAGAGATAGTAAGTCTTTTGGTTTTATAGAACTTAACGATGGTTCTTACTTTAAGAACTGTCAAATAGTTTTCGATCGTGAAAAGGTCACAAATTACGACGAAGTTGCACATCAAAACGTAGGGGCGTGCTTAAAGATTACGGGCAAGGTAATTTTGACACCCGAAAGAAATCAACCGTTTGAAATCAATGCGGACGAGATCGAAATTTTGGGCGAATCAACCCCCGATTATCCCCTACAAAAAAAGCGTCACACCTTAGAATTTTTGCGTTCTATCCCGCATTTAAGGGCAAGAACTAATACCTTTAACGCGGTTTTCAAAATTAGAAGCGAAGCGGCTTTTGCTATACACAGTTTCTTTAACGAACGTGGATTCGTTTACGTTCACACTCCCTTAATTACTGGTAGTGACTGTGAAGGTGCAGGGGCAATGTTCCAAGTGACTACTTTAGATTTAGATAACGTTCCTAAAACGGAAGGCGCTACCGATTATAAGCAAGACTTTTTCGGTAAAAAGGCAAGCCTTACCGTATCTGGACAGTTAGACGTAGAAAACTTTGCAATGGCATTTTCTAACGTGTATACGTTTGGACCTACGTTTAGAGCAGAACGTTCTAACACCGTTCGTCACGCAGCGGAGTTTTGGATGATAGAACCCGAACTTGCTTTTGCCGACCTTTCCGACGATATGGACTGCGCTGAAGATATGGTAAAATATATCATTAACTACGTTATGAAAACTTGCAAAGAAGAATTGGAATTCTTAAACAAGTTTGTTGACACCGGACTTATCGATAGATTAAACAACGTTAAAGACAACGAATTCGTTCGTTTAACTTATACCGAAGCGATTGAAATCTTAGAAAAGGTAAAAGACAGGTTTGAATTCCCTGTTTACTGGGGCGTAGACCTTCAAAGCGAACACGAAAGGTATTTGACCGAACAAGTTTTCAAAAAGCCCGTGTTCTTAACCAACTATCCTAAGGAAATCAAAGCCTTCTATATGCGCCTTAACGACGATAAAAAGACGGTTGCTGCAAGCGACCTTTTAGTTCCCGGAATAGGCGAACTTATCGGCGGAAGCCAACGTGAAGAAAGATTAGACTTATTAAAAGCACGTATGCAAGAGTGCGGACTTAAAGAAGAAGACTACAAGTCTTACTTAGACTTGCGTAAATACGGCGGTGTAATTCACTCTGGCTTTGGCTTAGGGTTTGAACGTATGGTAATGTATTTAACGGGTATCGGTAATATCCGTGACGTATTGCCTTTCCCAAGAACCGTAGGCACGCTTGAAAACTAAAAAAAGGAAACAATGATGAAAATTTTAATAGATGCTTTCGGTGGCGACAACGCACCCGAAGAAATAGTTAAAGGAACTATAGACGCCGTAAACGAAGAAAAGGACTTTACTGCAGTACTCGTAGGAAAGGAAGATAGAATAAAGGAACTTTTATCGGGATATAAGTACGACGAAAAAAGGATAGAAATTCTTCCCGCAAGCGACGTTATCACTTGCGAAGAAGAACCCACTATGGCTATAAGGAAAAAGCCAGATTCTTCAATTTGCGTAGCATTTAAAGAACTTAAAGAAAACCCCGAAGTAAAGGGCTTGGTTTCGGCAGGCTCTACGGGTGCGGTTTTAGTTGGCGCTACCTTAAAACTCGGTAGAATTAAGGGTGTAAATAGACCTTGTCTTTGCCCAACGCTTCCAACTCTTGTAGACGGCAAAAACGTGTTGATGTTGGACGTTGGTGCAAACGCAGACTGCAAGGCGATTAACCTTTGTCAGTTTGCACTTATGGGCTCGGTTTACGCGAAAATTATGGGCGTAGAAAACCCTAAGGTTGCGCTTTTATCTAACGGTACTGAAGACGAGAAGGGCAATGCCCTAAACCACGAAGTTTTCCCAATCTTAAAGGGTATGGAAAACATAAACTTCGTAGGGAATACCGAGGCTAGAGATATACTTTCCGGTGACTTTGACGTAATTGTCACGGACGGATTTTCGGGAAACGTTGCACTTAAATCTATTGAAGGTGCAATAGGGTCTATGATGAAACTCTTAAAAAGAGAAATGCTTTCTACATTTAAGGGTAAACTTGGCGGAATGCTTCTTAAAGACACGTTTAAGGGTGTTATGAAGAAGATGGATTATAATAACGGTGGCGCACTCTTTTTAGGTGTAGATAAAATCGTGTTAAAATCACACGGCTCGTCAAAAGCGCACGCTATTAAATGTACCGTGTTGCAAGCGGTAGATTATGCAAAGAAAGGTCTTACCGAAACCTTAAAGCAAGAGATATCTTCGGTCGACCTATCGGTAGGAACTGTTTAATATGATATTCGATGCAAGCCTTTGCGAAGAAAGGATAGGATATACGTTTAAAGATAAAATGCTTTTAAGACAGTGTTTTACGCACTCGTCTTACGCGCACGAACACGGCGAAAAGGATAACGAACTCTTAGAGTTTTTTGGGGATTCGGTAATTCAGTTCGTGGTGACCGAGTATTTATTCAAAAATGCTTATGGTGATGAAGGAAAACTTACCAAAAAGCGTGCGGATATGGTATCTAAAGAGCCTTTGCTTAAAGCGGTGTATAAACTTAAAATCACCGACCTTATGCTTATGGGAAAAGGGCAAATGGAAACTGCAAAGCCGGACGAAAAAATGTTTTCTTCCCTTTACGAAGCGGTGGTCGCAGGGATATATATAGACGGCGGAATTGTTCCCGCTAAAAAATTTATAAAAGATACGATTATTTTTGATTTTGAACAAGCCGAAAAAAAGGCTAAATCGAAAAACCAAAAAAAATCACAAGTTAAAGACGGTAAAAGTGCCTTTCAAGAATACGTTCAAAAACTTAAAATGGGCAGTATAACTTACGAAACGTTATCTAAAAAAGGGCCGGACCATTTGCCTGAATTTCGCGTAGCGGCACTACTTAACGGTAAAAGGCTTGCGGAAGGAAAGGGGGCAAGTAAACGACTTGCCGAAATGCAAGCGGCGGAAAAAGCGCTTGATAAACTCAAAAAACAAGGCGGTAAAAAATAGTGAATTTTGAAAAAGTTGAAGTCTACGGATTTAAATCATTTGCGGACAAAGCGGAAATCAAGTTCGGAAACGGAATAACGGGTATAGTAGGGCCAAACGGTTGCGGAAAGTCTAACGTTGCCGATGCAATACGTTGGGTTTTAGGTGAACAATCTGCAAAATCTTTGCGTGGTTCTTCTATGCAAGACGTTATATTTGCAGGTACTCAAAACAGGAAGTCTTTATCTTACTGTGAAGTTTCGCTTTACTTCGATAACTCTAATAGAATGTTTAGTTTAGACTATAACGAAGTTATAATCACTAGAAAACTATTTAGAAGCGGTGAATCGGAATACTACATAAACAAGCAACCTGCAAGACTTAAAGATATAGTAGACCTACTTCACGAATGTGGTATTGGTAAAGAAGGCTATACCATAATCGGACAAGGTAAAGTAGAAGAAATTATGTCGGCAAAACCCGAAGACCGCCGTATGATATTTGAAGAAGCAACGGGTATCGCTAAGTTTAAGACGAGAAAGAACGAGTCGGAAAGAAAGTTAGAAAGAACTCACGAAAACTTAGTGAGATATATGGACATACTTTCGGAAATTGAAAACCAACTTGCGCCCTTAGAAAGACAAGCGGGAAAGGCAAAAGAATACAACGAAATTTCCGAAGAACTAAAGCATCACGAACTTAACACGTATATCGCAAAGGTAGACGGTGTTGAAGATTCTAAAAACAAAATCTATATCAAGATTAAGGGTATAGACGAAGCGACTGCGCTTCGCGAAAGGGAATTAAAGGACGCGCAGATAGAATACGACGGAATTTTTAGCGACATTGAAAAGGCGGACGAAAGACTTCGTACCCTTAACGATGAACTTTTGGAAAAGCGCGTAGCAATGGAAAAAAGTTCGGGTGAAAAACAACTTTTCCAAGAAAGAATTTCATACCTTCTTGGACAAATTGAACGCGCTGAAAAGGAAATTCAAGAAAACTATAATATAATTGAAGATAGCAAAGCGTCTTTCTCTAAAAACGGTGAAGAACTTATTAAAGCGCAAGACGAACTAAAAGATGCCAATAAAAAGGCTGACGAAGTGAGCCGTAAACTACTACAACTTACCGAAAGAATTACTCTTTCAGAAGAACTTCAAACGGCAAACACCAAAAAGGTTATAGAATCGATAGAATCTCTTACCGACCTTAAAGTCAATAAGGGAACTATGAGCATAGAAAGACTTAACCTTAACGATAAAAAGAACGAACTTACCGAAAAACTCGACGCTCTTTCGGTAAAAAGGGAAAAACTCTTTAACGATAAGGAAAAATGCGACAACAATATTAACGACTTAGACCGTGCCGTTTCCGACCTTAAAAACGATATCATAGAGCAAGAAAACGCGGTTAGAAACTTAAACGAAGAAACGGCTAAGTTTGATAACAAAATCTATTCTCTAAACTCAGCTATCACCACCCTTGTCACTAAAGAAAACTTCTACAAGGGCTTAAAAGAAAACTACGAAGGCTATATGCTGTCCGTAAAGCTTTTACTTAATAGCGCTAAGTCTAACCCCCAAGTTAAAGGCAAGATTTTGGGCGTTGTAGCAGAGATTATAAAGAGCGATAGAAAGTTCGATATAGCATTAGAAACCGCGCTTGGAACGTCCGCTCAAAACGTAGTGACCGCTACCATTGAAGACGGAAGTTATTTGATTAAGTACTTAAAGGAAAATAAACTCGGTATAGTGACCTTCCTTCCTTTAACGTCGGTAAAACCAAGACCTATAAATTCCACCGTGCTTTCAGCGTTAAAAGAAAAGGGTGCATTAGGTGTCGCAAACGAACTCGTTTCTTACGATTCTAAGTTTGAAAATATTATATCTAACCTCTTAGGGAACACACTCATCGTGGACACGTTAGATAACGCCACGGTTATCGCGAACAAGTACCATTCGGCATTTAAGATGGTGACGCTTGACGGTGACGTATTCTCTACGCAAGGCGCAATGACCGGTGGATCGAGAAGACAAGATGCGGTAGGTTTACTATCGGGCGATAGAAGAATAGATGAGATCAGCGAGCAGTTAAAGGCAAAACGCGAAGAAATGGATAAATTGAAAGCCGAAAAGGGAGACACCGAGAAGAAAAGAGACAAAGCGCTTGACGATTTATCTATGATGAACGAAATGTATAACGGCAAACGTGAACAAGTATTGTTAGAACGTGAAAAACAAGCGGTTGCCGAAAATGCTTTGATTGAAATTGGTAAAGATATTGAAAACACTACCGACTTGATTGAAGAAGTAGATAAGAGAATCGCTAAACTTGACGAAGATTATATAAGCGTGACGACTGGCGGAAAAGAACTTGAAGCAAAGAAAGAAACCGCCGAATCTAACGCGGATAAACATCAGGCCGAGTTTGACCTTCTAAAAAAAGAACGCGACGAATACGCTAAAAAGAGTACTGAACTTCAAGTTCGCACTACCGAACTTAGAGGACTTTTGGCATCGCTTTCCGATGACAATGCAAGACTTAAAAAGGCGATTAACGAAGCGGAAACTAGTATTGAAGGTCTAAAAAAGAGCAATGACGGCGCAAGAGGCATGATTGAAGATATGAAGCGCGAACAAGAAAAAGTTGCTCTTACCAAAGAAGAACAAGACCATATTAACGGCATAAGAAACGAAATTGAAAACGTTGAAAATCACAAGTTGGGTTTAAAAGATAAACTTGCTAAAAACGACGAGAAAAAGCAACGTGCAACCGTGGAGCGTGATGAACTTTTAGAAAGAAAACACGTACAAGAAATTGCACTTGCAAAGATTGACTCCGACTTAGAGTATTTACAACAAAGCATTTGGGAAGACTATCAAGAAACCTACGAAACAGCGGTTAAACAAAAAGAAGAAAATTACGATGCTAACTTTGGCGAGCAAGAAATTGCAAGACTTAGAAAACGTCGTTCTTCGCTAGGTACTATTAACGGCTCGGCAATAGAAGACTTTAAGACTATGAAAGAGCGCTATGACGAAATGACCGCGCAAAAAGAAGATCTTGAAAAGGCTGAAAAGGACTTAAAAGAAGCAATCGACAAGATAAAAGGCGAAATGCTTACTCAGTTCGACGAAGGCTTTACCAAGATTAACGAAAACTTCCAAAAGATATTCAAAGAACTCTTTGGCGGTGGTAGAGCAATGCTTGAACTCGACTACACCGAAGTTGAAGACAGGTTAGAAGCAGGTATCGAAATTATCGCTGAACCCCCGGGAAAGAAACTTCAAAAACTATCTCTTTTATCAGGTGGCGAAAAGGCGCTTACCGCTATCGCGATATTGTTCTCGATATTAAAACTTCGTCCAATGCCTTTCTGTGTGCTTGACGAAATAGAAGCGGCGCTTGACGAAGCAAACGTAGATAGGTTTGCAAGATATTTGCAAAAATTCTCTGAAGATACGCAATTTATCGTTATCACCCACAGAAAGCCGACTATGGAGATGGCGGACGCACTCTTTGGCGTCACTATGCAAGAAAAGGGTGTATCTAAGATGGTATCGGTAAAACTTTCAGACGTTGCGTCTTTCGACGACCAACTTGCTTAAAACTAAACTTTAAGGAACTTAAATGGGATTATTCGGCAAATTAAAATCCGTTTTGTCAAAGACTAGAGACGGTATAGCAAAAAAACTTAACGACCTTTTCGCAAGGGATAAAATAGGCGAAGACTTTTACGAAGAGTTGGAAGATATATTAATATCTTCTGACGTTTCGGTAAAAACGACTATGGAAATCGTTGACGAAATAAGAGATACCGCGATAAAAGAAAAGTGTAAAGAGAAAGATTACGTTATAAATCTTCTAAAGACCGAACTTTTTGAAACGCTTTCTTATCCCGAAAAGTTAGACGTAAAAACCCCTGCTATAATTATGGTGGTTGGTGTAAACGGTGTTGGCAAAACCACAACGATTGGTAAACTTGCAAACAAGTTTTCGCGCGAAGGGAAATCGGTGACTATCGCTGCTGGCGACACGTTTAGGGCTGCCGCCGCCGACCAACTTTCCGTTTGGGCGGATAGAGCAAAGGTTAGAATTATTCGCCACGAAGAAGGGGCAGATGCTTCCGCAGTGGTGTTTGACGCCATAACTTCTATGAAGGCTAAAAAGACGGACGTTTTGATTATAGACACCGCAGGTAGACTTCACGTAAAATTAAACCTTATGGAAGAACTCAAAAAAATGAATAGGGTAATCGACCGTGAATATCCCGAAGCAAACTTTTATAAACTTATAGTCTTAGACGCAACTACAGGTCAAAACGCTTATAACCAAGTAGAAGTATTTAATGAAGCGGTAGGCATAGACGGTATAGTTTTAACTAAACTTGACGGCACTGCTAAGGGCGGGTTTATAATTTCGCTTTGCTACGAGTTAGAAGTTCCCGTGGTTTACGTAGGAACTGGCGAACAAATAGACGATATAGAAGACTTTAACGCAAAAGAATTCGTAGAAGCACTCTTCTAAATATTAAACCATTAAAAATACTAATAAAACGCTTGACAGCAGTATAAAAAACGTATATAATACGGGGTGTAAAGGAAATTTACTTTACACCCTTGGTTTTATTATGGAAAAAGATTTTAACTTCGTAGAACTTTTTGAGATATATAAAGAGTTGCTTACCGATAAGCAAAGGGACGTTTTTTATTCTTATTACTGTTTAGACTTATCGCTTGCGGAGATTGCCGAAGAATATAAAAGCACCCGTCAAAGCGTATACGATACGGTAAAGAGTGTTAAAGCAAAACTTACGGAGTATGAAAGCCACTTAAAGTTAAAGAAAATGAGAGTGGAAATTTTAGAACTTTCTAAGGAAGTTAAAGACCAAGACTTATCCAATAAGTTAAAGGATATAATAGGTAGATAATGGCGTTATTTTCCAATCTTTCCGAAAAACTTAATCATATATTCAGTAAACTTACCAAGCACGGTCGTCTTACTGAACTTGAAATTAATACGGCTATGCGTGAAGTACGTATTGCACTTTTAGAAGCGGACGTAAACATCGGCGTAGTTAAAAGTTTCGTTTCCAAGGTATCAGAACGTGCGGTAGGGCAAGAGATATTAAAGAGTTTAAGTCCTACGCAACAAGTTATTAAGATTGTAAACGAAGAACTTATTGCACTTATGGGTGCTGAAAGCAGTAAACTTACGGTATCTTCCGCTCCGCCAACGGTTATAATGATGTCAGGGCTTCAAGGTGCAGGTAAAACTACTCTTTGTGGAAAGTTAGCGCTTTTACTTAAAAAACAAGGTAAAAAACCCCTACTCGTTGCGTGTGACGTGTACCGCCCCGCAGCGATAAACCAACTTAAAGTTGTCGGTGACAAGGCAGGCTGTCAAGTTTTTGAAAAGGGACAAGGCAACCCCGTAAAAATAGCAAAACAAGGTGTCGAATACGCAAAATCTTACGGATTTGACACGGTTATTATAGACACCGCTGGTAGACTTCAAATAGACGAAGACTTGATGCAAGAATTAGAAGACATCAAGGCGCAAGTAAATCCCCAAGAAATTTTGCTTGTCGTAGATGCAATGACTGGTCAAGTTGCAGTTGAAGTTGCGGATACCTTTAATAAGCGCTTAGAAGTGACGGGGTTAGTATTAACTAAACTTGACGGTGATACGCGTGGCGGTGCAACTTTGTCGATGAAAGCGGTGACGGGCAAACCCATTAAGTTTTGCTCGGTAGGGGAAAAACTCGGCGATTTAGAGCCTTTCTACCCAGACCGTATGGCAAACCGTATACTCGGTATGGGAGACGTTTTATCGCTAATCGAAAAGGCACAAGAAGCAGTCACTGAAGAACAGGCTAAGAAAATGGAGAAAAAGTTTAGGGAAAATTCCTTTACTTTAGACGATTATCTTACCCAGTTTGAAACGATGAAAAAGATGGGCGGATTAAGAGACGTTTTGTCGATGCTTCCAGGTATGGGGACCAAGTTCAAAATTCGAGAAGAAGACATAGACGAAAAGAAAATGATTTCCATGAAAGCGGTTATCCAGTCTATGACGATGAAAGAACGTGAAAATCCATCGATAATCAACTCGTCGAGAAAGATGAGAATAGCAAAGGGCTCGGGAACTTCGGTGCAAGAAGTAAATAGAGTGCTTAAACAGTTTGAACAAACCAAACAAATGATGAAACAAATGAAGAACAATAAAATGTTCAGATTTTAATAAAGAAAATTTATTTTAGGAGAATAGAACAATGGCAGTAAAAATGAGATTAACCAGAATGGGCGATAAGAAGTCACCTTTCTACCGTATCGTAATCATGGACAGCAAGACCGCACGTGACGGCGCATACGTTGACAAAGTAGGTCACTACAATCCTACCGCTAACCCCGCTGAAATCGTTATCGACGAAGCAAAGGCAAAAGATTGGATTGCAAAGGGCGTTCAACCCACCGACACGGTAAAGAATATTCTTATCAACAAGGGTATTATTCCGAAGCCCGCAAAACTTTCGCCTGCAAAAACAAAGGTTCGCAAAAACAGCAAGTAATTTATAGGCGGAGCCGAGTATGATAGAACTAATTAAGTACGTTATAGGTACTTTTGCGGAAGATCCCGAAAGCGTAGATTATCAAATCGACGAAAACGGGAACGAAGTGAACGTGACGGTGACTTTGTCTTCAAACGACATGGGCAAAGTAATCGGTCGCCAAGGCAAGATTGCCAAGGCACTTCGCACGCTCGTTCGCGCAGGCTCGCAAAAGGAAGATAAAAAGTACAATATAGAAATCAAAGAAAGTGGGGAAAAGGAATAATTTTCCCCTTAAAATGTTGGGTGAAATTAGTTCATCCAACATTTTAATTTAAGATTTTACGGTAGGTTATGGAAGAATTTTTAAAAATCGGGCTAATAGTTAAACCTCAAGGGATAAGGGGAGAGTTAAAGTTAACTCCACTTACCGACGATTTAACCCGTTTTATCGGCTTAAAAAAGGTGTATATTGACGGCGCAATTTATAGCGTTTTAACTTCTAAACTAGGCGGTGGCGTAGTCTTTTTGGCGTTATCGGGAATATCCGATAGGAACCAAGCCGAAACGTTTAGGGGAAAGTACGTTTGCGTTCGTCGTGAAGATGCCGTTCCACTAAAAAAGGATACTTATTTTATAGCCGACATCATAGGTTGTGCACTTAAAACTGAAACCATTTTGATTGGAGAAGTGGTGGACGTGACGAGTGCAAAAACTGATATTTTCACCGTTAAAACGGTAGACGGTAAGACCTTGCGTTTTCCTTTCCTAAAAGACCTTTTGGTTAAGGTTGACGTAGAGAATAAAGAAATCACCGTAAAAGAAAAAAGACTTGGGGAGGTAGGGCTTTATGAAGATTGACGTTTTAACCCTTTTTCCCGAGATGTTTACCCCATTAAAAACGAGTATTATCGGTAGAGCGGTAAACAGTGGAAAACTTGAAATCAATATTCACGATATAAGGGATTATACCTTAGACAAGCATAGAAAATGCGACGACGCACCCTTTGGCGGTGGCGCAGGTATGGTAATGATGGCGCAACCCATTGCATCTGCTATAGACGCCATTGATAAAAACCACACGGCAAGGCGCATATTCTTATCCCCAAGGGGAAGAACGTTTAGTCAAGACGTAGTTTTAGAGTACGCTAACCTTGACCACGTGCTATTGCTATGCGGACACTACGAAGGTGTTGACCAAAGAGTTATAGACCTTTATATTGACGAAGAACTCTCTCTTGGCGACTTTGTATTAACTGGTGGTGAAATACCCGCTATGGCGGTTGTAGACGCCGTTTCGCGCTACGTAGACGGGGTTATAAATAGAGAATCACTTTCACAGGAAAGTTTTTCAGACGGACTTTTAGAATATCCGCAATATACCCGTCCGCAAGAGTTTATGGGGTTAAAAGTTCCCGAAGTATTAACTAGTGGCGACCACGGAAAAGTGGATAAGTGGAGACGTGAGCAGTCTGAACTTATCACTAAATCTCGTCGTCCCGACTTATTGAAAAATAGAAAAGATTAAAAGGCAAGATTATGCAACATTTACAATGGTTTCCGGGCCACATGACTGCGGCAATGCGCATGATGGAAGAAAACTTAAAATTTGTTGACGGCGTCATTATGATATTAGACGCCCGTGCACCCCACGCTTCAGAAAATAAAAAGTTGTTGGGGCTTTTTGCCAATAAAAAAGTTTTATACGTTCTAAACAAAACCGACCTTGCCGACCCTACGGGTGTAAAAAAGACCATAAAAGATTTTGAGGGGGAAGGCAAAACAGCAATATCCATTACCGCAATGGATAAAAGGGCGGTAGATCTTTTATATAACAAGATTTTTGAAATGCTACGTGAAAAACTTGAAAGGAACAAAGAAAAGGGCGTATTTAAGCCTATGCGAATTATGGTTGCAGGAATTCCTAATACCGGTAAATCGACGATTATTAACGCGCTATGCGGGGGTAAGAAGGCGATAACAGGTAATAAAGCAGGTGTCACCCGCGGTAAGCAATGGGTTAGAATTAGAGAACTTGAACTCTTAGATACCCCGGGTACTATGCCACCTTCTTTTGAAAATCAAACGTATGCAAAGCACTTAGCGTATATCGGCAGTATGAACGATGCAAACTTAGATTTTGCCGACCTTGCCTTTGAACTTTTGAAGGAGTTAAAGGAAAGATACCCAGACCTTCTAGCAAAAAAATACGATATTGAAGACGTAAACAAAGAAACGATCGAACTGTTTGACCATATATGCGTTCGTCGTGGTTTTTTAATGCGCGGTGGAGAGTTTGACTACGATAGATGTGCAACCGCGATAATAGACGATTTTAGAAAGGGAAGAATAGGAAAAGTAGTTTTAGACTGATATGGATAATTTAGAGTACGAAAGAAAATATT
>CAJMCT010000008.1 GCA_905211955.1 uncultured Eubacteriales bacterium
GAATTTTTTAACATAATTACTCTCCTTCCTGCGGCTCCGTTGGCAGAGCCATCAATGCATGGTATAAATTTGTTCCAACACCATTTCCTTTTAAAGCATGGTATTGCTGATACTCGTCCTCTAAGGACTGTTTGACATATACCGGACAATACCCAAGATCATCATGGTATTTATTGTAGAGACGAATCAGATCCGCCCTTAAAAGTGCCCGGATGCCTTTTCTTGTGGCGATAATCTGGCGATACAAATATGCGATTGCAGTTGCAAAGGCGGTAAATATTCCTATAATTGGTATGGGCGGTGTATCTTCCGCAGAAGACGTTTTAGAAATGATGATGGCAGGCGCAACGGCGGTTGAAGTTGGCGCGGCAAACCTAATAGACCCGTTCGCGTGCAAGAAGATTATAGAAGACTTGCCCGTCGTTATGGAAAAATATAAAATTAGTTCACTAAAAGAAATCATAAAAGGAGCGCACTAAAATGGCTAAAGACGTTATTATTGCATGCGACTTTGCAAGCAAAGAAAAAACTTTTGAATTTTTAGATAAATTCACCGATTGCAAACCCTTCGTTAAAATCGGCATGGAACTTTTCTATGCGGAAGGTCCTGAAATCGTAAGAGAAATCAAAAAACGTGGTCACAAGATTTTCTTAGACCTTAAACTTCACGATATTCCCAACACCGTTAAAAAGAGTATGGCGGTTTTATCAAGACTCGACGTGGATATGACTAACCTTCACGCAGGCGGAACTATCAATATGATGAAAGGCGCTTTAGAAGGCTTGACGAGAGAAGACGGCACGAGACCTATTTTGATTGCAGTCACTCAACTTACTTCTACCGACCAAGAAAGTATGGAAAAAGACTTGCTTATCAAAGAGCCTATCGACAAAGTGGTTATGCACTATGCAAAAAACACTGCGGAAGCAGGGCTTGACGGTGTAGTATGTTCCCCGTTAGAAGCGGGAAAAGTACACGAAGTTTGTGGTGAAAACTTTTTAACTATTACCCCCGGTGTTAGATTTGCCGACGGAGAAAAGGGTGATCAAAAGAGAGTTATGACTCCCGAAGAAGCAAGAAAAATCGGTTCTGACTACATAGTAGTAGGTCGTCCTATTACCGCAGCAGAAGACCCCGTAGCCGCATACAAAAGATGCGTTAAAGAATTTTTAGGAGAGTAAAAATGGAAAACGTTCAAATTAAGATTGCAAAAGACTTATTGTCGATAAAGGCAGTATTTTTTAGCCCCGACAAGCCATTTACTTGGGCAAGCGGAATTAAAAGTCCCGTATACTGCGACAACCGTTTAACCCTTACCGCACCGAAGGTAAGATTAGACGTTGAAACCGCGCTTATGGAAGCGGTTAAAGAAAACTATCCCGAAGTTGAAGTGTTGATGGGAACTTCTACCGCAGGTATCGCCCATGCGGCAATAGTAGGGCATATGATGGATCTTCCTATGGGATACGTTCGTTCGGGTGCAAAAGACCACGGTAGACAAAACCAAATCGAAGGCAAACTCGAAAAAGGTCAAAAGGTAGTAGTTATTGAAGACCTTATTTCTACGGGCGGAAGCGTTATAGAAGTAGTAGAAGTTTTAAGAGAAGCCGGCGCTGACGTTTTAGGCGTGGTTAGTATCTTTACTTACGGCATGCAAAAGGGTATAGACCGCTTGGCAAAGGCTAACATTAAAAACGTTTCGCTTACCAACTTTGACGTAATCGCAGTAGTTGCAGGCGACGAAGGATACGTTAAAAAAGAAGACGTAGAAAGACTTATTAAGTTTAGAAACAACCCACAAGACGAAAGTTGGATAAAAGGAGAATAATATGCGTAGCGTTATCGATACGTTAGATTTAACCACGGGCGAAATAGAAAGCCTTATCAAAACGGCTTTAGATATTAAAGCACACCCCAAAAAATACTCTAAAAAATGTAAGGGCAAAAAACTCGCTACGCTTTTTTACGAGCCGTCTACTAGAACGAGATTGTCGTTTACCGCGGCAATGATGGAACTTGGCGGAAACGTTTTAGGCTTTGCAGGTGCGGAAAATTCTTCGGCATCTAAGGGCGAAAGCGTTGCGGATACCGTAAAAGTTATTTCTTGCTACGCAGACGTTATCGCTATGCGTACGGTAAAAGAAGGTGCTGCGCTTGTTGCTTCTAAAAACGCAAGTATTCCCGTAATCAACGCAGGGGACGGCGGACACTGTCACCCTACCCAAACGCTTGCAGACTTACTTACTATTTACACCGAAAAAGGCACGTTTGATAACCTTACCGTAGGTTTTTGCGGTGACTTAAAGTACGGCAGAACAGTTCACTCTTTGATAGGTGCACTATCTAGATATAAAAACGTTAAAATCGTTCTTATCTCACCCGAAGAACTTAAAGTTCCAAGTTATGTTAAGTACGAGATTATGGAAAAGAACGGCATGGAATACGTTGAAACGCGCAGTTTAGAAGAAAGCCTTCCCAACCTTGACATCTTGTACATGACGAGAATTCAACAAGAACGTTTTGCGGATAAAGACGAATACGAAAGGCTTAAAGACAGTTATACGTTAACTGCCGAAAAGATGAATTTGGCAAAGCCTGATATGTGCGTATTGCACCCGCTTCCTAGGGTTAACGAAATAAGCGTTAAGGTAGACGAAGATAAGCGCGCATGCTACTTTAAGCAAGTAGAAAACGGCAAGTATATGCGTATGGCGTTAATTTTAATGCTATTAGACAAGAAAAAGAAAAACCCCGTAAACGAAGAAGCCGTTTGTGATAACGAACTTATCGTAAACAAGCACGTTTGCCCTAACCCCAAGTGTATAACGGGGGTTGAGCAAGAACTTGACCAAGTGTTTAAGGTGGTGGACAAAGAAAAGGGGATTTTAAGGTGTATCTATTGCGATAGTAAGCCTAAAAAATAACAAAAAACCCTAAAAAAACTTAAAATAAAAAATCGGTAAAATAAAAATCTTAAAAAGCCGAAAATAATGCGATTAAGCACGCAAAAAATCGTTGATTTTTTAGTGCGGTTATGGTAAAATTAAAGTGTAAAGATTTTTATTACTGACGGATAAAAGTGGATAACCACTATGGAGTAAAAATCTTATTTTAAAGCCGACCGTCTGGGCGTACTTATTCATATCGGGATAAGCACGCCCTTATTTAATTAAAAGGAGAAAATCATGAAGAAAGTTGGAATAGTTATGGGTAGCGATAGCGACCTTCCAATTATTGAAAAAGCGGTGGATACGTTAAAGTCTTTTGGCGTTCCTTACGAAGTGCACGTTTACTCCGCACACAGAACCCCAGATGAAGCGGGCGAGTTTGCGTCTAAAGCAGAAGAAAACGGCTTTGGTGTTTTGATTGCGGCGGCAGGTATGGCTGCGCACCTTGCAGGTGCTATTGCAGCAAGAACCACCCTTCCCGTAATCGGTATTCCTTGTAAATCTAATAACGACGGCGTCGATGCCCTACTTTCAACCGTACAAATGCCTTCGGGTGTGCCCGTTGCAACGGTTGCTATTAACGGGGGTGTTAACGCCGCTTTGCTTTCTATACAAATTTTAGCGGTAAGCGAAAAGTCGCTTTCTGACAAACTTAAAGAAAAAAAGATCGCCGATATGAAAAAGGTTTTAGAAAAAGATAAAGCCGTATCGGACAAATTTAATAATTGAAAATTAAAGGAGATAAAAACAATGAACAAACTCGTTTATACCGGAAAAACTAAAAACGTTTACGAACTTGAAAACGGAAACTATTTACTTAAATTCAAAGACGACTGCACTGGCAAAGACGGTGTGTTTGACCCAGGTGAAAACAGCGTTGGTTTAACCATTGAAGGCGTTGGCGACGTAAACCTTCGTATGTCCATTTACTTTTTTGAAAAGGTAAACGAAGCAGGTATTAAAACACATTACGTTTCAGCAAATCTCGCTGATACCACTATGGAAGTTTTACCTGCAAAGGCTTTCGGTAAGGGCTTAGAAGTTATTTGCCGTTATAAAGCAGTTGGTAGTTTTTATAGAAGATATAGTGACTACGTAGAAGAGGGTGCAGACCTTCCCGCATACGTTGAAACCACTTTCAAAAACGACGAAAAGGGTGACCCCTTAGTCACTAAAGACGGCTTGGTTGACCTTGGTGTTATGACCGCTAAACAATACGACGATATTAAGGAAATGACCCAAAAGATTACCAAAATCGTTGCGGACGACCTTTTGGAAAAGGGCTTAGTTTTATACGATATTAAGTTTGAATTCGGCTATGATAAAGACGGCAACGTTATGCTTATAGACGAAATCGCTTCGGGAAATATGCGCGTTTACAAAAACGGCGAATACATCGATCCGATGACTCTTTCTAAACTCTTCTTTGCAAAATAATTCGGGCTTAAATTTTTAACGATTTTAGGAGAAATTTTTAATGGGCGCTTTTTTTGGAGTTGCATCAAAGAAAAATTGCATATCAGACGTGTTCTTTGGTACTGACTACCATTCTCACATGGGAACTAAGGCAGGCGGTATCGCGGTGTACGACACTGAGATTGGCTTACAAAGAAAAATTCACAATCTTGGCAACGCACCGTTTAGAACTAAGTTTGAACACGTCTTTAACGATATGAAAGGGGTATCTGCTATCGGTTGTATAAGCGACTACGATCCCCAACCACTTATGATAAGGTCTCACCACGGCACTTACGCAATTTGCGTTGTCGGTGTGGTAAACAATATAGAAGAACTTTTTGAAAAGTTCGTTATGAACCGTGGCGGGCACTTTGGTGTTTCAACGGGCTCGGTTATAAATTCTACCGAACTTATCGCTTCGCTTATAAACCGCAAAAAAGACTTTGTTGAAGGCATAAAGTTTGCACAATCAAAGATTGATGGTTCGGCTTCGATACTTATCTTAAAAGAAAACGGAAACATTATTGCCGCTAGGGATAGACTAGGTAGACTTCCCGTGCTTTGCGGGAAGAAAAAAGACGGATATTGCGTGACGTTTGAATCGTTTGCATATCTAAAACTCGGCTATAAGGCTTGCAAAGAATTAGGGCCTGGTGAAATAGTAGAGATAAGTTCTGACGGCTTGACCGTTTTAGCGACACCGCAAAACAAGATGAGAATGTGTTCTTTCCTTTGGACGTATTACGGTTATCCGACGTCTATATACGAAGGAACGAACGTAGAAGTAATGCGTTATAACAACGGCATAAGTTTGGCCGAAGAAGACGCGAAAAAGAAAAATAACGAAGGTGTTGATTACGTTTGCGGTGTTCCGGACTCTGGAACTCCCCACGCAATAGGTTATGCTAACGGAAGTAAAATTCCCTTTGCAAGACCGTATATAAAATACACGCCGTCTTGGGCGAGAAGTTTTACCCCAAACAACCAAGTGGATAGAAACAAAATCGCCAAAATGAAACAAATTCCCGTGCACGAACTAATAAAGGATAAATCCTTGCTTTTTGTTGACGACTCTATCGTTAGGGGAACGCAACTTAAAGAAACGGTTGAATTTTTATACGAGCACGGTGCAAAAGCAGTACACATGCGTTCGGCTTGCCCGCCGATAATGTTCGGTTGTAAATATCTTAACTTTTCAAGAGCGACGAGCGATATGGAACTTATTACAAGAAGAACTATCGTTGAACTTGAAGGTGAAGAAGGCTTAAAACACATTGACGAATATAGCGATGCAAATACTGAGCGTGGTAAAAAAATGAGAAAAGCCATTTGCGATAAGTTTGGGTTTGATTCGCTTGAATTCCAATCGCTTGACAATATGGTTAAGGCAATAGGGGTAGATAAATGTAAACTTTGTACCTATTGCTGGAACGGAAAAGAGTAAAAAAGGAGTTAATTATGGAAAAGAGTTTTTCTGAAAGTTATAAAAATGCAGGCGTAGACATTACCGCAGGTTATAAAGCGGTAGAACTTATGAAAAAGCATATCGCGCGCACCATGACCGAAAAAACCGAAACTATCGGTGGCTTTGGCGGACTTTTCCCATTAGACCTTACGGGGATTTCTAAGCCCGTTTTGGTTTCGGGAACGGACGGCGTTGGTACTAAACTAAAAATTGCCTTCCTTATGGATAAGCACAACACCGTTGGTATAGACTGCGTTGCAATGTGCGTTAACGACGTTATTTGTTGCGGTGCAAAACCCTTGTTTTTCTTAGACTACATTGCTTGTGGTAAAAACGAACCTGAAAAAATCGCTTCTATAGTAGAAGGCGTTGCCGAAGGTTGCGTTCAATCGGGAAGTGCTTTAATCGGTGGCGAAACTGCCGAAATGCCCGGTTTTTATCCTATCGATGAATACGATTTAGCAGGTTTCTCGGTTGGCGTAGTTGATAGAGATAAGGTTATCGATAAAAATTCTATCAAGGAAGGGGACGTCGTTATCGGTATTCCTTCTTCAGGTGTTCACTCCAACGGTTTTTCTCTCGTTAGAAAGGTTTTCGATATTGAAAACTGCGATTTAAAAACTCCAATGGAAGAACTCGGCGGAAAATCGCTTGGCGAAACCTTGCTTACCCCCACTAAAATTTACGTAAAGCCTATGCTTGCGTTATTTAACGAAATTACTGTTAAAGGCGTATCGCACATCACGGGCGGTGGTTTTTACGAAAATATTCCCAGAAGTATCCCCGATGGCTACGGCGCAAAAATCAAAAAGAGCGACGTTAGGGTGCTTCCTATTTTCAAACTTATTCAAAAGACTGGAAACATTTGCGAAAGAGATATGTTCAACACCTTTAACATGGGTGTTGGTATGAGCGTGACCGTTGCAAAAGAAGACGCTCAAAAAGCACTTGAAATCTTAAAGGCTAACGGAGAAGATGCTTATATTTTAGGCGAAATCGTTAAATCTGAAGATAAAATCATTTTAGAATAATGAAAAAGTTTATCACTTCAACTGTAAGCGGAATACTTGCAGGAATAATGATTGTAATCGGTTGTTCGGTGTACTTAGCATGCGAAAGCAAAGTGGTTGGCGCGGTGTTCTTCTCGGTTGCCTTGCTTACCATTTGCTATAAAGGATTTTCGCTCTACACGGGCAGAATTGGGTTCTTGCTTTCAGAACACAATAAAGACCAATTAACTAACCTTTTGGCAGGGCTACTTGGAAACGTTATAGGAACGTTTGCGTTTGGGTTTTTGGTTGGATACGCACTTCCATCTTTAAAACAAACGGCTATGGTTCTTGCCGAAAATAAACTCTCGATAGAGTTTTTACAAACGTTAATCAGGGGAACGTTTTGCGGAATTTTAATGTACGTTGCGGTTTCAGTGTATAAAGAAAACAAAACGGTTGTCGGCATTATCTTTTGTATCCCCGTGTTCATACTTTGCGGTTTTGAACACTCGGTTGCGGATATGGGATATTTTGCAATAGCAGGACATATTTCCTTAAAAGCGTTTGGGTTTATTATGACCGTAGTTTTAGGAAACACTATCGGCGCGTTAATATTCCCAGCCTTAAAACTTATTGGTAAGGACAAAAAGAAAAATGAAGAAAATTAATATTGCCGTTTTGGTGTCGGGTGGCGGAACTAACCTTCAAGCACTTATCGATGCCGAAAAAAACGGAATAATAAATAGCGGAAAAATAAGCCTAGTGGTTTCTAATAATTCTTCCGCTTACGCGTTAGAGCGCGCAAAAAACGCGGGGATTGAGAGCGCGGTTATTACTAAAAAAGACTGTGGGTCTCAACAAGCGTTTGAAGACGCGCTTATAAACAAGTTAAAAGAAAAGGATATAAGCCTTATAGTTTTGGCAGGGTTTATGTCTATACTATCCGAAAAGTTTACAAGCACTTTTAAGGATAGAATTATAAACGTTCACCCATCGCTTATACCGAGTTTTTGTGGTAAAGGCTTTTACGGACTTAAAGTCCACGAAGAAGCCTTAAAATACGGTGTTAAAGTGACGGGGGCTACGGTACACTTCGTAAACGAGATACCCGACGGCGGAAAAATCATTATGCAAAAAGCCGTGGATATTTTAGAAGGGGATACTCCGGAAGTGCTTCAAAAAAGAGTAATGGAAAATGCCGAGTGGATAATTCTTCCTTTGGCTACCGAAAATATTTCAAAAAAATTATTAAGCGAGAGAGAGTAAAATGGATATTTACAAAATCAATGACATTGGCGAACTTATTAAAGACAACGCATACGTAGGTAGGGGCATCGTTTTAGGTAAAACCCCAAACGGCAAAAAGGCGGTTTCCGCTTACTTCATTATGGGAAGAAGCAATAACTCAAGAAACCGTATCTTTACCGAAAAGAACGGCGAAGTTTTTACAGAACCTTTCGATGCAAGCAAGGTTGAAGATCCAAGCCTTATTATCTATGCGGCAATTAGAAAATACAAAAACAGTCTTATCGTCACCAACGGCAATCAAACGGACACTATTTACGACGGCTTAAAAGACGGCAAGTGCTTTAAGTGCGCGTTAGAAAGTAGAGAGTTTGAGCCAGACTTTCCTAACCTTACCCCAAGAATTAGCGGTATCATTAACTTTAAGGAAAACGACTTTGATTACGAAATGAGCATTTTAAAGTCGGCTGACTACGAAGGCACGGCTTGTAATAGATACACTTTCTCTTATAAACCCTTAAACGGATTAGGCCACTTTATTCACACCTACGTTTGTGACGGCAATCCTATCCCCACCTTCCAAGGCGAACCCGAAAGAGTGGCAATGCTTGACGATATCGATGCGTTTACTACTAAACTTTGGGAAAACTTAAATAGCGAAAACAAAATTTCTCTCTACGTAAGATACACCGATATTGAAACGGGCGTAGAAGAAAATAGACTTATAAACAAAAACAACTAATTAAAGGAGTTAAAAATGAAAGAATTTGAACTTAAATATGGTTGCAACCCAAACCAAAAACCTTCTAAAATCTTTATGAACGACGGCAGTGATTTGCCCATAGAAATTTTATGTGGCCGCCCCGGATACATAAACTTTTTAGATGCTTTTAACTCTTGGCAATTAGTTAAAGAAATCAAAGAAGCAACGGGTATGTGTGCGGCAACGAGTTTTAAGCACGTTTCTCCCACTTCCGCAGCGGTTGGCAAAAAACTTGACGACAACCTTAAAAAAGCATGCTTTGTTGACGATATCGAAGGTTTAGACGATTCTCCGCTTGCTTGTGCATACGCAAGAGCAAGGGGAACTGATAGAATGTCTTCTTTTGGTGATTTTATCGCTCTTTCTGACGAGTGCGACGTGACCACCGCAAAGATTATTGCAAGAGAAGTTTCAGACGGTGTAATCGCTCCTTCGTATTCTAAAGAAGCATTGGAAATTTTAATGCAAAAAAGAAAAGGAACTTACGCAATAATAAAAATCGACCCCAATTACGTTCCCGAAGAAAAAGAAAGAAAACAAGTTTTCGGAATTACCTTTGAACAAGGTAGAAACAACTTCAAGATAAACAAAGAATTATTATCTAACGTCGTCACCGACAACAAAAACTTAACCGACGACGTAGCAATCGACATGATTATCGCTTTAATCACCTTAAAGTACACCCAATCTAACTCGGTATGCTTTGCAAAAGACGGTCAAGCAATCGGTGTAGGTGCAGGACAACAATCAAGAATACACTGTACGCGTCTTGCAGCGTCTAAAGCAGACCTTTGGCATTTACGTCAACACGAAAAGGTATTAAACCTTAAATTTGCCGAAGGCGTAGGTAGACCCGAAAAGAACAACGTTATCGACCTTTATCTTTCGGACTTTGATAGTGACGAAGTTTTAGGCGACGACGTATGGCAAAAATACTTTGCAGTTCGCCCCGAACCCTTAACTCGTGAAGAAAAGGTTAAGTATTTAAGTTCGATTAAGGGTGTCACCCTTGCATCAGACGCGTTCTTCCCCTTCTTTGACAACATCGATAGAGCGGCAAAGAGCGGTGTAAGTTACGTTGCAGAACCGGGCGGATCCGTTCGTGACGATTTAGTTATCGACTGCGCAAACAAACACGGTATGGTAATGTGCTTTACCGGTATGAGATTATTCCACCACTAAGATTTAACTTTTTACGTAATATTAGGAGCAACTATGAAAATTTTGGTTGTAGGCGGTGGCGGTAGAGAGCACGCCGTTATCAAAAAACTTAAAGAAAACAAAACAGTAAGCGAAATATTCGCACTCCCCGGAAACGGCGGTATAGCAAAAGACGCAACTTGCGTGCCTATTAGCGCTACCGATTTAGAAGGGGTTGTAAATTTTGCGGTAGAAAACAATATAGACTATGCGGTTGTCACCCCCGACGATCCATTGGTTTTGGGTATGGTAGACGCACTTTCCAAAAAAGGTATTCCTTGTTTTGGGCCCGACAAAAAGGCGGCTATTATAGAAGGTAGCAAGGCTTTTTCTAAAGACCTTATGAAAAAGTATAATATCCCAACCGCAAAGTACGAGATATTTAGTGACGAAGAAAAGGCGATTTCCTATTTAGAAAACCAAGATATGCCTATCGTTATTAAAGCCGACGGCTTAGCACTTGGTAAAGGCGTTATAATCGCAAACACTTTAGAAGAAGCAAAAACTGCCGTTCACTCTATGATGAGCGACAAGGTTTTTGGAAAGAGTGGCGATAACGTCGTTATAGAAGAATTTTTAACCGGCCCCGAAGTTTCGGTTCTATCTTTCACGGACGGAAAGGTTGTTGTGCCGATGGTGTCTTCTATGGACCACAAGCGCGCAAAGACTGGCGACAAAGGCTTAAACACGGGCGGTATGGGAACGATTGCTCCAAACCCCTACTACACCAAAGAAATAGCGAAAGAGTGTATGGAAAAGATTTTTATTCCCACCATTAACGCTATGAATAGTGAAGGAAGAACGTTTAAGGGTTGCTTATACTTTGGACTTATGCTTACCGAAAAAGGACCAAAGGTAATAGAGTATAACTGCCGTTTTGGTGATCCCGAAACGCAAGTAGTTTTACCCTTACTAAAAAGCGACCTTTTAGAGATTATGAAAGCAACTACTTTCGGAACTTTGGATAAAGTAAAGGTAGAATTTTCAAACGATAACGCTTGTTGCGTAATTATGGCATCTAGCGGTTATCCCGAAAAATACAAAAAGGGCTTTGAAATTTCCATAGATGAAGAAGTAGAAGATAGCGTTTACGTTGCAGGCGCAACGTTAGATAACGGCGTTTTAAAAACGAGCGGTGGTAGAGTTTTAGGCGTGACTGCGGTAGACGAAACGCTTAAAAAAGCCATAGAAAAGGCTTATAAAAAGGTGGAAAAGGTTAGATTTGACAACTCTTATTTCCGCACGGATATAGGCGCAAAGGCACTTGAAAAATCGGAGAATTAATATGGTTTATAGAATTTACGTTGAGAAAAAAGAAGGATTTGATAACGAAGCGGTTGCGCTTACTAAGGAAGTGAGAGAATTACTTTCTTTAACGAGCGTTGAAAAAATTAGAGTTATTAACCGCTACGACGTTGAAGATATCGAAAAAGACCTTTTCGATTACGCAGTACAAACGGTTTTTTCCGAACCGCAAATGGACGTTTCGTCAGACTCGGTTAACTTAGACGGCGCTAAGGTTTTTGCCGTTGAGTATTTACCCGGTCAATTCGATCAACGTGCGGACTCGGCTGCACAATGTATACAAATTATCTCTCAACAAAATCGTCCTACCGTAAAGACTGCAAAGGTTTATGCGGTTTACGGAAAGGTTAGCGAAGAAGAACTTTTAGCAGTTAAAAAGTTCGTTATTAACCCCGTTGAAAGTAGAGAAACGGGTTTAGAAAAGTTAGACACCTTAAAAATGACTTTCGATATTCCCACTACCGTTAAGACTATCGAAGGATTTTTAGACTTAGACGAAAGCGGACTTTCAGACTTTGTTAAAGAATACGGCTTGGCAATGGACCTTGGCGATATTACTTTCTGCCAAGAATATTTTAAGAAGGAAGGTAGAAACCCAACTCTTACCGAAATTCGTATGATAGACACCTATTGGTCGGACCACTGTCGCCATACCACCTTTTTAACTACTATCGATAACGTAGAGTTTGAAGACGAACTTTTACAAAAAACATATTTAGAATATATAAATGCAAGAAAAGACTTAAACCGCGTAAAGCCTATTAACCTTATGGACATAGGTACTCTTGCGGCAAAGGTTTTGAAAAAGCAAGGCTATCTTAAAGACCTTGACGAGTCGGAAGAAATCAATGCTTGTACCATTAAAATCAAAGTAAACGTTGATGGTGAAGAACAAAACTGGCTACTCTTATTCAAAAACGAAACGCACAACCACCCGACTGAAATTGAACCTTTCGGTGGCGCTGCAACTTGTATTGGCGGTGCTATTCGTGACCCGCTTTCTGGTAGAAGTTATGTTTACTCAGCAATGAGAGTGACGGGTGCAGGCGATCCCTTAACCCCCGTTAGTGAAACCTTAAAGGGTAAACTTCCCCAAAGAAAGATTGTCACTACCGCGGCATCAGGTTATTCTTCTTACGGCAACCAAATCGGGCTTGCTACAGGTCAAGTAGATGAAATTTATCATAAAGGCTACGTTGCAAAACGTATGGAAATAGGTGCGGTAATTGCCGCTGCGCCCCAAGAAAACGTTCGTCGTGAAGTTCCTACCGCAGGGGATAAGATTATCCTTATCGGTGGAAGAACTGGTCGTGACGGATGCGGTGGTGCTACGGGATCTTCTAAGTCTCACACCTTAGAATCTCTTACCGCTTGCGGTGCGGAAGTTCAAAAAGGAAACGCACCCGAAGAAAGAAAATTACAAAGGTTATTTAGGAACAAGCAATCAACCGTTTTAATCAAGCGTTGCAATGACTTTGGCGCAGGCGGTGTATCCGTTGCGATAGGCGAACTTGCCGACGGGCTTGTTATAGACCTTAACGCAGTGCCCAAAAAATACGAAGGCTTAGACGGAACTGAACTTGCGATTTCTGAATCTCAAGAACGTATGGCTGTAGTTGTTGAAGCGGACAAGGTAGACGAGTTTATATCTCTTGCAAAGAAAGAAAACTTAGAAGCAACAGTGGTTGCAACAGTCACCGATAAAAACCGTTTGACTATGTATTGGAACGGAAAGGCAATCGTTGATATTTCAAGAGATTTCTTAAACTCTAACGGTGCCGAAAAACATATTACCGCAGTTGCAAAGTCTTGCGGAGATTACCAAAAAGAAAAAGTCACCGACTTCGAAAAGGCTTATAAAGACTTAGTAGTAGACCTTAACGTTTGCTCTAAGAAAGGCTTGTCCGAAAGGTTTGACTCTACCATTGGTGCAGGAACGGTTATGATGCCCTTTGGTGGTAAATACCAAATGACGCCTTCGCAAAGTATGGTAAACCTTATTTCAGTAGAAAAAGGTCATACTGATACCGTGTCTTATATGGCGTGGGGTGGCAACCCTTACGTTGCCGAAAAGAGTCCGTATCACGGCGCGTACCTTGCGGTAGTTGAAAGCGTATCTAAACTTATTGCAGGCGGTGCGGAATATAAGGATATTTATCTTACCTTCCAAGAATACTTTAAGCGATTAGGAAAAGACCCAGTGCGTTGGGGCGAACCGCTATCCGCTTTACTTGGTGCATATAAGGCGCAAGTAGAATTAAAGTGCGGTGCAATCGGTGGTAAAGACTCTATGAGCGGTACTTTTGAAAACATAGACGTTCCGCCCACACTCGTTTCGTTTGCAGTGACTACAGGAAACGTTAAAAACGTTATTACTCCCGAATTCAAAAAGGCAGGAAGCAAAGTCGTACTCGTTAAACCTGAATACGACGAAAACAACCTTCCCAAGACCCAATCACTTCAAAAGGTATATAACGAAGTGACTAGCCTTATGAGAGAAGGCAAAGTTTTATCCGCATACACCCCCACTTACGGTGGCGTTGCCGAAGCAATATTTAAGATGTGTATAGGAAACGGCTTAGGCTTTAAGTATAACGACGTTTGCCTTGACGAAATCTTTAACTATAACTACGGTGCGTTTATTTTAGAAGTAGAAAATGACGTTAACGTAGGTATAAACTTAGGTAAAACGACTGACGAAAAGATTATTTCTTATAAGGAAAAAGTTCTTTCGTTAGACCAACTTACTAGCGAGTTTGAAAACAAGTTAGAACCCGTTTATTCTTGCAATATAACCGCAAAAGAAAAGAGCGCAAAGACCTTTACTTATAATGGTGAAAACAAAGTTTTCTCCCCCGCAGTTAAGGTTAGCGCGCCTAAGGTTTTAATCCCCGTATTCCCCGGTACTAACTGTGAATTCGATACGGCAAAAGCATTTGAAGACGCAGGCGCAAAAGCCGATATCTTCGTTATTAGAAACTTATCTAGCGACGACGTAAGCCGTTCGGTAGAAGAATTCTCTAAAAAATGTAAAGATAGCCAAATCATATTTGTTCCCGGAGGATTCTCTGGTGGTGACGAACCGGACGGCTCGGGTAAATTTATAACGGCGTTCTTTAGAAATGCTGAAATCAAAGAACAAGTAAAAGAACTTTTAGATAACCGTGACGGTCTTATGGGCGGTATTTGCAACGGCTTCCAAGCACTAATAAAACTTGGCTTAGTGCCTTACGGCAAGATTATCGATACCGATGAAAATTGCCCCACCCTTACCTATAACGATATAGCACGTCACCAATCTAAAATCGTTAGAATAAGAGTCGCTTCTAATAAGTCGCCTTGGCTTTCTAACGTAAGCGTAGGCGATACGTTTAGCGTTCCTATCTCTCACGGCGAAGGCAAGTTTATTGCAAACGACGATCTTATAAAAACTCTTTCTGAAAATGGTCAAATTATGTCTCAATACGTAGACTTTGAAGACAAGGCTACTATGGATATAAGATTTAACCCCAACGGCAGTATAAACGCGATAGAAGGTATTCTATCTCCCGATGGCAGAGTGTTTGGTAAAATGGGACACTCGGAAAGAAAGGGATACGGACTATATAAAAACGTACTCGGCAACTACGATATGAAACTGTTTGAATCGGCAGTAAAATATTTCAAAAAATAATTTTTGGAGAACAAAATGGGATATTTAAGTGATATTGAAATTGCGCAAAGCGTAAAGATGCAACCTATTACCGAAGTGGCAAAGACTGCAGGAATTGACGATAAATATCTAGAGCAATACGGTAAATACAAAGCAAAAATAGACTTTTCTTTGCTTAAAGAAAGCACTCGCCAAAACGGAAAACTCGTTTTGGTGACGGCTATAACTCCCACCCCCGCGGGAGAAGGCAAAACCACCACCACGATAGGTTTATCGGACGGTTTAAAAAGGATAGGCAAAAACGTAGTAGTTGCTTTGCGTGAACCTTCTTTGGGCCCCGTTTTCGGTGTTAAGGGCGGTGCGGCAGGCGGTGGATACGCTCAAGTCGTTCCTATGGAAGATATTAACCTTCACTTTACAGGTGACTTCCACGCAATAGGCGCTGCAAACAACTTGCTTGCAGCAATGCTCGATAACCATATTCAACAAGGCAATGCACTTAACATTGACGTTGGAAAGGTTGTTTGGAAACGTTGCGTTGATATGAACGACCGTCAACTTCGTTCAATCGTGAACGGTCTTGGTGGAAAGGCAAACGGTGTTCCGAGAGAAGACGGTTTTGACATTACCGTAGCATCTGAAATCATGGCGGTTTTCTGTCTTGCAAACTCTATTAACGACTTAAAAGAAAGATTATCTAAAATTGTAGTTGCCTACACTTACGACGATAAGCCCGTCACTGCAGGCGACTTAAATGCAGTAGGCGCAATGACCGCACTCTTAAAAGACGCGTTAAAGCCCAACCTTGTTCAAACGTTAGAAGGCACGCCCGCAATCGTACACGGCGGACCTTTTGCTAACATTGCACACGGTTGCAACTCGGTTATCGCTACCAAAATGGCAATGAAACTCGGTGATTATTGTATTACCGAAGCGGGTTTTGGTGCAGATTTGGGGGCTGAAAAATTCCTTGATATCAAGTGCCGTATGGCAGGCTTAAAGCCCAACGCAGTAGTTGTGGTTGCTACCGTTAGAGCATTAAAGATGCACGGTGGTATGGCTAAGACTGAATTGAATAACGAAAATCTCGTTGCACTAGAAAAAGGACTTCCCAACCTTCTTCGTCACGTATCTAATATGGTAAACGTTTATAAACTTCCTTGCGTTGTTGCAGTAAACCGTTTCCCCACCGATACGGATAAAGAAATTGAACTCGTTATAAATAAATGTAAAGAACTCGGTGTAAACGTAGTATTATCTACCGTTTGGGCTGACGGCGGAAAGGGCGGTGTTGCCCTTGCTGAAGAAGTGGCTCGTCTTTGCGAAAAGCAAAACGATTTCTCTTTCTCTTACGAATTAGACCAATCTATCGAGAAGAAGATTGAAGACATAGTTAAAAACGTTTACGGTGGAAGCGGTGTTGCGTTCACTCCCCAAGCAAAGAATGAAATAGATAGGCTTACAGCGTTAGGCTTTGATAAGATGCCTATTTGTATGGCTAAAACCCAATACAGTTTCTCAGACGATATGACAAAACTCGGTGCGCCCGAAAACTTTACCGTGACTGTTAGAAACGTTAAGGTTTCGGCAGGTGCAGGATTTATAGTTGCACTAACCGGTGAAATTATGACTATGCCTGGTCTTCCCAAAGTTCCCGCAGCCGAAAAAATCGACGTTGATGAGAACGGAAAGATTTCAGGATTATTTTAATAGGTTTTCCGCTTGCTTTTGCGGATAATTTGTGATATTATCTTAAATAAAAAAATTACTATTACGTCTATAAACATTATATAAGGAGAATTACTATGGCAAAATTCATTAACGAACCTTCGCATACTTTTAACGAATACTTGCTTATTCCGGGGCATTCTTCAAGCGAATGTATCCCTGCAAACGTAAGTCTTAAAACTCCGCTCGTAAAATATAAAAAGGGCGAAGAACCTGCAATCTCTATGAATATTCCTATGGTATCGGCAATCATGCAATCGGTATCGGGGGATAAACTTGCAGTTGCGCTTGCAAAAGAAGGTGGCGTTGCCTTTATTTACGGTTCGCAAAGTATAGAAGACGAAGCGGCTATGGTAAAACGCGCTAAAAACAGTAAGGCAGGTTTCGTTCCTAGCGATTCTAACGTTAAACCTACCGATACTCTTAAAGACGTAATCGAATTAAAAGAAAAAACTGGTCACTCTACCATTGCTGTCACTGACGACGGTACGGCGGACGGAAAACTTTTAGGTGTTGTCACTAGCCGTGATTATAGAATTAGCAGAATGAGTTTAGACTTAAAAGTTTCTGAATTTATGACTCCGTTCGATAAACTTATCTATGCTAAAGAAGGTACTACCTTAAAAGAAGCAAATGATATTATTTGGGATCATAAACTAAATTCACTTCCTATCGTTTCTGAAGACGGAAAACTTTTATACTTCGTGTTTAGAAAAGACTACGATAGCCACAAGAAAAATCCCAACGAAATTTTAGACGCATCAAAAAGATACGTCGTTGGCGCAGGTATTAACACGAGAGACTTTGCTGAGCGTGTCCCCGCACTTTTAGAAGCAGGTGCAGACGTACTTTGTATAGACTCGTCGGAAGGATATTCCGATTGGCAAAAGATTACTCTTAAATGGATAAGAGATAACTACGGCGACAAGGTAAAGGTTGGCGCAGGCAACGTAGTTAGTGCCGAAGGCTTTAGATTTTTAGCAGACTGTGGTGCGGACTTTATTAAGGTTGGTATCGGCGGTGGCTCTATATGTATCACTCGTGAAACTAAGGGTATAGGCCGTGGACAAGCAACCGCACTTATGGAAGTTTGCAAGGCTAGAGACGAATACTTTAAGGAAACGGGCGTTTATATCCCCGTTTGTTCGGATGGCGGTATCGTTTACGACCACCACATAACCTTAGCGCTCGCTATGGGCTCTGACTTCGTAATGCTCGGCAGATATTTTGCAAGGTTTGATGAAAGCCCATCAGCAAAAGTAAGCATTGGCGGAACGTATTATAAAGAATATTGGGGCGAAGGCTCTGCAAGAGCAAGGAACTGGCAAAGATACGACCTTGGCGGTGATAAAAAACTTTCTTTTGAAGAAGGTGTCGATTCATACGTTCCTTATGCAGGTACGTTAAAAGACAACGTCGCTATGAGTTTATCAAAGGTTAAATCAACCATGTGCAACTGCGGTGCGTTAACAATTCCCGAACTCCAAGAAAAAGCAGTGCTTACCTTGGTTTCGGCAACCAGTATCGTAGAAGGCGGTGCACACGACGTTATCCAAAAAGACAAAAATAATATGTCAAGATAATAAAGCATAAAAATAAAAGAACTTGCAATTCGCAAGTTCTTTTTTATTTTCTTTG
>CAJMCT010000009.1 GCA_905211955.1 uncultured Eubacteriales bacterium
GGTTGGCAAACGGAAAACGAACCCGATTGCTGTATAGACGGCCAAAAGAAAAGAACTTGTACCGTTTGTGGTGGGGTAGAAACTGAAACTATCCCTGCAACGGGTATTCATAATTATAATAATAAAGGTGTTTGCGGATATTGTGGTAAAAACGTTTGCGTTTCTATTCAAGAAAACGTTGAAGTTAATAACGTTAAGCAAGGCAAATATTATTATAGTGTTAATATAGAAAGCGAAAACGACTTAACTATTGAAACGTTTAAAGGTACTTTAAGAGTAAACGCAATATCAAGCATTAAACTTTACGAAAATAACGGCACGACTGAAATTGCCCTTTCAAAAGACGGAAACGTTTACAAAACCACGGCTTTAGACCAAGGCACATATTATTTGGTTGTAGAATACGCTTTGGCGGAAGTTGGAAACGATTTAACCCTAAAAGCATTGGTGGAATTTACACCGCCTTATGGAATTTAATGGGGAGGCAAAAGGCATGAACGTTAGATTAAAAAAGAAATTAACGGTTATTTTATCTATACTTTTAGCGGTATGTACCGTAATGATGATTCTTCCCACACTTATTAAAACTTCTAATGCGATGGCAGAAACCCCCGTTTATTACGTTAAAGCGGACGGTGACGATGCAAATGATGGTAAGAGTGAGGCAAAGCCCAAAAAGACTATCGGTGGCGCTATAACTCAAATGCAGTTAGATGGCTTTGACAACGTAGGGCAAGAAGTAATAGTCAAAGTTATGCGTTTAGAAAATGAGCCTACCACTTGGGCTGACGCTAATGGTAGCGCAAAGTTTGTCGACTATTTTTCGTCGGCAATAGGACATAAAGCAACCATAACTTACACTAGTTTAGACGAAACAAATTATAGTACTATTGCATATTTTAATGAATTTGGAAATAACAGTAGGAACTTAAATATCTTAGGACCTACCGTTTTTGAAAAAATCAATCTCTTAGACCAAAGAACTGACGGTGCAACAAAGAGCATTTTCTCTCATGGATTTGACGTGTCTTTTAGAGATTGTGTACATCTTATAAACTCTAACCCCGGAAATGCGTTTGCATCGCTAAGCGGTAGACTTAACGCATATACGGGTGTTTGTGGCTACGTTTCAGGAAATCAAAAGGTATCGGGTGTGGGAACGTTAAGACTTCAATCATATGCTTACGATAACGTAGTACTTGGCGGTATGATTGATAACGAATATTCGTATTCTAACACGGTGACGGGGGAAACCAACGTCATAATTGAAGGTGGTAGTATTAAAAAACTTAAACTTTCCGATTACAGTAGTGGGGCATCGGCATGTTGCCCAGTCTATAACGGAAACGTAAATTTTACCGCATACGGTGATACTACGATATCAAGTGTTCTTAACGGTGTTTGCAACGGAACTAGTATAGTTCCAATCGTTAACGGCGCTATCAATATCGTGCTTAACGATACAGCAACTATAGCAGGCGGAACAATTTCTAACAATTTTAATATGTACGCATACTCTAATGCGGAAAAAACCGAACATGCACCGATTTTCGTAATCAATAACAATTCTGGATTAGAAAACGTAGTTAGTGCAGTTTCAGGCGAAATTGGTGTTTTTAATACCGACGGCGTAAAAGCATATTTTTATCCCACGTACGGCGACCAAACTACTGTTTATTATGGAACGGGTAGGGTGACTTTGCCCGAAAGTGGTGAATATTCCGTTCGTTATGACGAATCTTTGTTGCCTACGCCAACGATGTCGGACGACAAGTACGGCGATTACGAGTTTGATAAATACGTAGATAATGGCGACGGCACTATGACTGCAACCTTCAAACTAAAAACAGCAAAGGTTGGAGAATATTACGTTTTAAGTGGTGGAACAGGGTTAGAGCCTACGGGAACTCTAGTAGGGCTTCCTTACGATGCGACGGATAACGAACTCGGAAGAAGTGCGGATAAACCGCTTGCAACCGTAAAAGATGCAATTAACCTTATTAATGCCGACGGTATGACTCACGTTGACGACGTCACCGTTTACATTATGCAACTACCATATACTTCGGGTTGGTGGGATAATACAAGTTCTCTTGCGTTAAGCCCATTAACTTCTTGGAGTGACGACGTTAAAAATTTCGCTTCGATAGTACCCACTCACGAAGCGGTAATAAAGATTAAAACCTATAATTATAACGGCACAAACAATTATTTAGGCTACACAAATAAACTTGGTCAAAATGCCGATCTCATGCTTGGTGGTCCCGTTGTTTTTGAAAACATAACTCTCGTTGGTATGAGACGTGACGATTCGGTGATTTCGGCTAACGGTTTTGATATTACTTTTGGCGATGGATTTGATTTTTATAACGTTTCGGCTGACCAATACGCTAATCCTACTTGGGACGGAACGTTTACAAAATTTGCCAATTTTAGATTTGAAGGTGGAACGTCAAGAACTACGCTTGGCGGAGACGGTGGCGTAATCACGGTAAACGGAACACTTGTTTCTCATGGGCAAAGAGACCGTGGTCTAAATTTAAGTTCTCACTACGGCTCATACTCCTTTACTGATCACGTTCACTATATACTAAATAACAGTGCAATAGACGTCGATTTAGTTTTTGGTACGAACACGGTTAACTATAATCTATTGACTATTGACGTAAAGCAAGCATCTATCGTTGCATTTGCAAATAGAACGTTAGCAACTCAAAACGTTTCTAATTTGCAAGTTATTGCCGCTCTCGGACAAAGGTTTATGTCGGCAAGTTATAATAGTAGCGGTGCTTTTTATAGAAGCAACGGCAGTATAAATTCGATTCCTTCTTGCGTAAACTACACTAACGGTTGGTTTATAACTCTTGCTGAAGGCGGGCTTTTAGAAGCAACCGACGTTGCTGGTAAATTCAAGATTGCCGAAGGAAAAGTTGCGGTTGCAACAAATTTAAGCACGCAACTTATTAACTTGTCATCTGACGGAGTTTTAGATTTGTCAAGTGCACCCGCAAACTATTCTATTAGGTTTGTAGAAGAAAGTGAAATGCAAGACGAGTTAGTCCCCGTATACTTTGACGGTGTGCTTTTAGGAAACAAAATGAAAGGGGAAACTTTCGTTCTTTCTGATAAAGACGACACGTTATTGCAACAGTTTAGTGGTTGGAATGACGGCACAAATTTCTATAATAAAGGCGATAGTTATACCATAGCGGAGGATTTTAGTGGAATTTCTATTTCTTTTGCTTCGGTTTATAAGAATTTTGACGGACAAGAAGTAATATTCGTTGACGAACTTAACGGGTCTGACAATAACGACGGTACTGCTAATAATAAAGCGGTTAAAACTATATCCAAAGCAATAACCTTATTTAGTAGGCAAGGAAGCAACAAAAAGGTAGTAGGCATAATAGGTGACTACACCTTTGACGAAAGCCGTTTGCAAGAGCATACCGATATGATTTACATCTCGGGTGACGGCAACGTTTCTAACAACCAAATGACTTCTAAGGTTATTATTGCTAACGCATCTTGCTATATTAACGGCCCTACCACTTTTGAAAACATTAATTTGAGAAGATCAAACGGTGAAATTGACGCCGAAGATCATAGACTCGTTCTTGGCGAAAACGTCGTTTGTGCGGAAAATGGTTCAAACGGAGTGTTTATTAGAGCGGGTGTTGCTAACGGTACTTTCGATGTGGAAATCAATTCGGGCTACGTTTATGGCTTGTATATCGGTTCTAACAGTGCTAATATTCCTACTGTTCTTGGCGGAAATATCACGATTAATGGTGGAAAGGTTTTACTTTTCTATTTTGGTCGCTCTAACGTTAACACGATATTTACCGGCAACGTAAACGTAATGATTAATGGCACGGGTAATATTCAAAATATGGCTTACGCTATTGCTGAATATAACTATTCGTTTGCAGATACCGCTTCACTTCAATTTATAGTAAATAGCAATAATGTTGCGCCTAGTTATCGCTATCAAGATAGGGTAGAGAAATACTGGTTTATAAGCAATTTCTATTCTGATACTTGCAAGATTATACCCACCGGTATTGTTGGTGAATTTGAAATAGTAGGTGACAAATACGCGGTTTTACATTATCAACCGCAAGGCGAAGAAGTTATTGATAAAGGAACTAAAATTCTCGCTATAGACGAAAACGGGAATCCCGAAACAAACGTGGTGCTTGCACGTGGCAACTGGTCGGTTAAATTCCACGAAAACGTTGATTATATCAATAGTTTAGGCGAGATAACCGTTTATAAAGACAATACTTATATCGATTTAAGTAAAGAACTTTATAAAGAAAGGGGTATCTTTAAGGGCTGGGAAGTAAAGACCAAAGACGGCGAAGAAACATTTGTGCTTAATGCCGACGGATACTACGATGCAGGTACGATCATTACCGCAAGATTTATCGATTGCGATTATAAAGACTTATTCTTTATTGAAGGCGCTCAAATCAAAAAGAGCGGAACTCAAGCGATAAGATTTATTATCGACCAAAACAAGCAAGTTGATAGTGTAGTTAAACAAATTGCATCAACCTATAAGTTTGGTGTAGTTTATATGAAAACTGACCTTTTAGGCGGCAATGACTTAGTTAAAGGCGGGCAGTATTCTATCGATACCATGGCTGGCTACTATATGCCCGATAACGGCAGGGTAGAAGGCGAAAAAATAACTGCAAGTCATCAAGAAATTAATTCTTACTATAAAGATACTGCAACTCTTTATAAATACACCTTTACCTTAGACGGCATAACTGACGACGATTTATATACTTTCTATACCATCAAAGGTTATATCGAATATTTAGACCTTAACGGCAATACTAAGGTTATTTATACCGACTATAAAATGGTAAATCTTTACAAGATTGCAAAAATGGCTGATGCTGATAGTAATACTTCATTTACAGCAACCGACAAAGCCGAATTTAAGCGCATTAAAGACTACGTTGAAATAGACCGCGAATTGAAATATTTTGGTGCAAATGGAGACGGTTCTATCGTTGGAAAGACCACTCCCGACGGAGCGGACGAAAACCACACTATTTATACTACCAAGAACGGTTTGCGCGTTCGTAAGGCTACTATAGAGTGGGATTATAACGACGAAGATACCGATAACGTAGTGATAGTTCAAATTTCAGACACTCATTTTAGCGGAATTGACGACGTTGATAGATTAGAAGGTTCTACCACCACGGTAGATACTTATAATGAGTACGGATACCGTTATCCGCAAGACGCTCATAACGCAATCAAGGTTATGGAATACGGTAGTATGGCTGATAAGATAATCGTCACGGGCGATATTTACGATAGTCAATCTCACTATTCAATGTGGAAGACTAAATATCTATTAATGGATAAAAATGTAGGTATTGACGGCGAAGCAAGATCAGTATTATTAGTGACCGGAAACCACGAACACACCCAAAACACTTCGGGCGTTATAAGGGAAATTTACGATCTTGATACGAGAGACGAGATAAGAAATGATTTCTTTGAAACCTATTCAAACAACTGTGTATATCACTCTGAAGTTATGAAAAATTCAAACGGTTATAACCGTGCGATGATAATTTTACTTGATAACCAAAGAGATTTATACTACGATTATTTGGTAGATTTCTTTACGGCGGACTTAGAACTTGCTAGAGAACTTAATATTCCCGTTCTAATTTTCCAACACGATCCAATTAGCAGTAATAATCCTAACGAAAAGAATCTTGGTATTATCGGTGAAGAAAATATGGGTTCGGGAAACCCAGGTGGATATTACAACTTGTATGACGGTAGTGGTAAGATTGGCGGACCTAATGCGAAAACTTCTTATCCGATCGACGGTCCTGCAACGCAAGAAATGTACGAATTAATAGTAAATAATTCTGATATTATTAAAGGCATTTTCTGTGGACACACGCACAACAATTACTATTCTGAAATTATTTGCCCTGACGGAAGTATTATTCCCCAATATATTCTAAACACCACTTTCGATATATCAAATATTGCAAGTGCAAACACAAGTATAAATTCGGGAACGTTAATGCACATAACGATAGAAAATATCTAATTATTTTAACCCAAAAACACCCCTTAAATTTAATGGGGTGTTTTTTTATAATCGCTATTGACTAAGTGCAAGTTTTAGGTTATAATCATATTAGGTGAAATTATGTCTAAACATTTATACGAAAAACTTGCCGATCAAACGGGTTATATAAACTTATTAAAGTACGACCTAAAAGAAGGGGATTATCACCATATAATGCCACACTTTCATAATGCCAACGAAGTAGTGTTTGTTAAAGAAGGCGAATACTTCGTTAAAGTTGGTGAAGAAGAAAGGGTATTAAAAACGGGTGAAATGGCATTTATAGGCTCGTTTATTCCGCACTCATATAAATTTATGGGGAAGGCGACTATTTACACGTTCGTCTTTTCAAAAGATATTGTTGATGCACTTCTTAAAGGCAAGGTTTTTCCAACGTTTATGAAAAAAAACGATGCTTATGGACTTTTAGATATAATTTGTAATTACACGAGTTCTGGTTGGGATGTTGGCGATCACAAGTTTAAAAGCGGTATCGTAAATGCATTTTTAGGCGTTCTTATTGCATCTTATCCGCTTGTAGATAAACCTAAAGATGGTGTGGGTGAATTCGTTGCTGAGGTGATGAACTATTTAGACGAAAACTATAAAGAAGATATTTCGCTAAAAAAACTTGCCGACAACTTTGGATATACCGAAAGTTATTTTTCTAGAAGGTTTAATAACTTTACAGGTATGAGCCTAAGAGAATATCTTAATAGGAAAAGGGTAAAAGAAGCGGTAAAACTTCACGCGGAGAACCCAAACCTTCCATTATCGAAGATTGCCGTCATGGTCGGGTTTACTTGTCTTAACACTTTTTATAGGGTTTATTACAAATATATAGAAGAAAAAAAATAATGCTCTGATTTTTCAGAGCATTTTTTAGTGGAAAAACTGCAAGAATTGTTATTGACTGAGAACATTATATATTCTATACTTTTTACAAGGAGTGAAAATATGAGCGCTTTTGAATTATCAAAGTTTATATGGATGGAAAAACCTTGTGCCCCTGATACTTACGGCGAATTTTACGTTCCTTTTGAGTATAACGGAAACGGTGCAACAATGAATATATCGTGCGATAGTGATTACACGGTTTTTATTAACGGTAAGTTTGCTTTTTGCAATCAATACGGCGACTTCGAGCATTTTAAGGTTTACGATACGTTAGACCTTTCAAGCCATTTAGTAAAAGGTAAAAACTCTATAGCAATATTGGTGTGGTATTTTGGGTTAGATACGCAAAAGTATAAAAAATACGATGCAGGTCTTATTTTTGAAATAAAAGATATGGACGGCAAAATCTTATCGTTTAGTGACGAAACCGTTTTATCGAGAAAGAGCAAAGCCTATAAAAATGGTAGAAGGCAAATTATTACCACACAACTTGGCTATGGTTTTTCTTACAATGCACAAATTGAAGACGATTGGAAAATAGGTAAACTCATAGATTTTAACAAGTCCTTAATAGTAGATAAAAAGTGCGCATTTTTCGAAAGACCTAACAAAAAACTTATTAACAGCGAAAAAAATAGTGCAAAACTCGTAAAGGTCGAAGGCAATACCTACGTTTACGATTTAGGGAAAGAAGTTTTTGGTCTATTTTATTTAGATTGCGAAAGCGACGATGCTCAAATGCTTACCATATCTTTTGGTGAAGATTTAGTAAACGGCAAAGTTGATAGATTTATTGCTGAGCGTGATTTTTCCTTTGAATATCATACAAAATCAGGCAAAAACACCTATGAAAACTATATGTTAAGAGTTGGTTGTAGGTATTTGCAAGTTGACGCGATAACCCCATTAAGAATAAACGAGATAGGGCTTATAAATCAGTATTATCCCGTTGTAGAGAGAGAAATTTATTCAGAAGATAAAGATATTTTAAGAATTTACAATCTTTGTGTAAACACCTTAAATCTTTCCATGTCCGAGCATTATATGGACTGCCCATGGAGAGAACAAGCCCTATATACCTTTGATTCAAGAAACCAAATGCTTGCAGGGTATAGCGTTTATAGGGACGGAAATTTTGAATATGTAAAGTCTAACTTAAAACTAATCAGTAAAGATTATTGGAATGACGGACTTTTATCAATTTGTTATCCTTGCGGAACGGCGCTAAGAATTCCTTCTTTTTCGCTTTATTACGTAATCCAAGTTAAAGAATACTTAGAAAATTCCAAGGACTCTGAGTTTATCATTGAAATTTTGCCAAAACTAAAAAAAATCTTAGACGCATTTAAGAGTAAAATTGAAAACGGTTTGGTTGTAAACTTTTGTGGCGAAGATTATTGGAACTTTTACGATTGGTCGCCATTACTTCAAGGCACTTCCGAAAGGTCTAAAAAGCCTTTGCCCGATTTAATCATTAACTGTCTATACGTTATGGCTCTAAATTGCTTTGAATTTATTTGTGACTATATAGATCAACCTTTTGATTATGGCAAGGTTAGAGAAATCGTAAGGGATAACATAAAGAAAACCTATTATAACGCTGAAGAAGGCTTGTTTTTCTTTGGAGACGATAAAACCGAATTTACCGAAGTGGGAAACAGTTTGGCAATTTTATCGGGGATTTGCACTATGGAAGAAAAAGAAACCATATGCAGAGCGATTGCAAGCGGAAAACTTCTTTCAGGAACTTTAAGTCTAAAAACCTTTAAGTACGATGCGCTGCTTAGCGTTGGCGATAAGTATAAAGATTATATTATCGATGAGATAAAAAGAGAATATCTTTATATGTTAAGTCAAGGTGCGGACTGTACGTGGGAAACGATAGAAGGTAAAAAAGCATTTGGAAATGCAGGAAGCCTTTGCCACGGTTGGAGTGCAATTCCAGCATATTATTTAATTAAATTTGGTCTTATAAAAGAAAAGGAAAACTAAAATGATAAAATTAAACTTAGATAAAAACTATAAACCCATTTATGAAGAAATTATCGCATATAACGATAAGGTTTTGTCGCAAAAAGAAAGCCAAAAAGTGACCGTTGTGGTAGAAAGAAACGGCGGGTATAACTACGTATATTCGTTTAACGCCCTAAAAGACGGTGTCTGCGATGATTTAAACGTTAAAATTTGCGAAAGAATTATAAAGGCGATTTTATGGGTTTGTGGTGGTTATAAAATTTATATTAGTGGAAGCAAAGTAATATTTGAAAACATAAAAAAGGCATATTCAAAAGATGGTGCACGCGCGTTTGACGTTGATTTTATGAGCACCGTTTACGAAAAACCTTTTGAAGTGGTTTACGTAAGCGAAAAAGACTTGCCCGAAAAGAACTATGCTTTTGAAAAGGTTGGCGGAAACGTAAGCGGTTGCAGAATAGGTTTTGACGCGGGCGGAAGCGATAGAAAAGTTTCGGCAGTAATCGATGGTGAAGTGGTTTATAGCGAAGAAGTTGTTTGGAATCCCAAAATTACCGAAGACCCCACTTATCACTACGAAGGTATTAAAACTGCTTTCTTAACTGCAAAATCAAAAATGCCGAGAGTGGACGCGATTGGAATATCTTCCGCAGGTGTTTACATCGATAATAAAATTATGGTAGCATCGCTTTTTAACAAGGTCGATAAAAGTATTCACGGCGACTACGTTAAAAATATGTATATCAACGTTGCAAAGGAAATCGGAGACGTTCCCGTAGTGGTTGCAAACGATGGCGACGTGACTGCACTTGCAGGTAGTATGGCACTAAAAGACGTTAACGTTTTAGGTATTGCAATGGGTACTAGTGAAGCGGTAGGCTATATTAACGACAAGGGTGGTCTTAACGGTTGGATATCCGAACTTGCTTTCGTTCCTGTAGATTTATGCGACACAGCAATGCAAGATGAGTGGAGTGGAGACTACGGCGTAGGCTGTAAATATTTTTCTCAAGACGCGGTAATTAAACTTGCCGAAATGGGCGGATTTAAATTTGAAAACGGCTTAACCCCCGCACAAAAATTAAAGGTTATTCAAGCACTTTGCGAAAAAGATGATGAACTAGCAGTAAAAATTTATCAAGATATTGGAACTTATCTTGCATGCACTATTCCTTTCTATTCGATGTTCTACGATATTAAACATTTGCTTTTACTCGGTAGAGTTATGAGCGGAAAGGGTGGAGATATAATTTTAGAAACTTGCAAAAAGGTACTAAAGGAAGAATATCCTAAGTTTGCAAATATAAACGTTTCGCTTCCTGATGAAAAAACTAGAAAAGTAGGGCAAAGCATTGCCGCTGCATCACTTCCAAAAACTATTTAATAGGTGAACTAATGAAATCTTTTAATAACGTAAACGTCTACGTTGAAGGTAAGGGAATAATTAAAGCAAGTCTATGCTTTGACGAAAAAATTGCTAAAATTTCCTTAAATGAACAATTTGAAAACGGTATAGAAATTCCAAACGATTGCACTGTATTTCCAGGCTTTATAGACGAACATATTCACGGTGCAGGCGGTTTTGATGCAATGGACGGCACGACTGATGCCTTAAATACTATTTCTAAAACCCTCGTAAAAGAAGGTACTACGTCTTATCTTGCGACTACTATGACCGTTGATAAAGATAAAATTATAACGGCATTAAACACGGTTAAAAATCATACCGATATTGAAGGCGGGGCAAAAGTTTTAGGCGCTCATTTAGAAGGACCGTTTATATCTAAAAAATTTAAAGGTGCTCAAGCTGAAAAGTATGTGGAAAAACCCAGTGTTTCTCTAATGAAAGAGTTTATCACGGCAAGTGGTAATAAAATAAAAATCGTATCTCTTGCTGTAGAAGAAGACGGGGGGTATGATCTCGTTAAATTCTTAAATCAAAACGGCATCGTGGCATCGATTGGGCACTCGTCCGCAAAGTATCAAGACGTTTTACAAGCGGTGGAATTGGGTGCAAAATCAGTCACGCATACTTATAATGCGCAGAGCCCACTTCACCATAGAGAAATCGGTGTAGTAGGTAGTGCGATGCTTATAGACGAGTTAAACACCGAAATTATTTGCGATACTATTCACGTTTCAGTTCCCGCAATCAAAATGTTGTTGAAAAATAAAAACGACGACAAGGTTATTATGATTACCGACTCTATGCGAGCAAAAGGGCTTAGCGACGGCATTTCAGAGCTAGGTGGTCAAACTGTTTACGTAAAAGATGGCGAGGCAAGACTTAAAGACGGAACGCTTGCAGGATCAATATTAAAAATGAACGATGCAGTAAAAAATCTTGTTCAAAAAGTAGGCGTAAGCCTTGTTGACGCAATAGATTTTGCAACAATAAATCCGGCAAAACTTTTAGGTGAAGATAAGTTTATCGGTAGCATAAAAGAAGGTAAACGTGCCGACTTTACAGTTTTAGACGAAAACTTTAACGTCTATATGACGGTTGTTGAAGGAAACATAGTTTATAAGCAATAGTAAAAATAAAGCACCCTTAGGGGTGCTTTTGTTATTGACAAAGGGTTAAGGGTATGTTATATTAAAAAAGGTAGGTGTATAACATGCAAAAGATTAAGTCCTGTTTATTTTTAATTATACTCGCAATAATTAGTTGCGGTCTATTTTTCGTTTGCCCACTTTTTGATACGTCAAATTCTGTTAATGCGTTAGGAACTGCACCTGTTCAGGTTGAAAAAGAGTATTCAATCACATATCTAGTTGACGGAAGTACTTATCTTGTAAAATATTACGATGCAAACGATATCGTTGAAAAACAAGCCGTGCCCGAAAAGGTTGGATACCAAGGTGCTTGGGATATTGCCGAGCCTGATGCAATGGTATCTGAAAACCTTTTAATCAATGCAGTTTATACAGCAAAGCAATATTCAATAACCTTTAAGTCTCATCTTGGCGAAGTTGTTGATGTAGAGTATTTTTCTATAGAAAATAACGTTATTTTAGAGCCACTTGTTCCCGAGCGTTTAGGATATAAGGGTTGGTGGAGCGATTATTCTGTATACACTTTTGAAGACCAAGTTGCTATCGCTCAGTATCAAAGAGGTATTTCCCGCCAAGATGAATTTCAATCGGCAAAAGATTTAGGTCTTAATACTGTTGATGTTTATAACCTTGTTTCTGACCGTGGTGGTCATAGGGATTGGGGCGCAGTACCGGGAAGTGTTTGGGGCGGTTCAGTTAGTGGCGGAAACGGCTATTTAACTTATTGCGTTCAAGCAGGGGAAGGTGAAGTTTTTGACAATCTAACCTTTAGTTTTACTTGTAGGTACGGAAATAATAACGGTTATTATTGGAATAGCGAAACACAAAGCGGGCTTGGTGCAAACGCGTTTGTGAAAATTAGTTTTGATAATCAACGTTGGGTGACTGTGTATAATCTTAACGAAGATACAAGTTTAACTGAAACTGGCTGTAAGCCCATGGAAAACAATGGAAAATACAAAACGGCATTAGATATGCCTGAATACAGCCCTGTAGTTGAACTATCCGAATATTTGTCTGGGCACAACAAGGTTTATATCAAGTTGGAAGTAATGCACTTTACTTCTGAAGAATATAATCTTGCAAACGGTAGAAGTGACGAAAAAATTTCACTTCAACGTTTAGCATTGATGCTTTATAGAACGGCAATAAACGGCTCTTCGGTTAAAGGTCTTATGATGAACGAAGGTGCATCGGTTAAGATATCTAATTCTGCGGTAGGATTAAGGTTTAGCACTTCAATTACTAAAGATTATTATGACTCACTTATCGAAAATGGTTATAAAGTCACGGCAAAAACCTTAATTATGCCAAAATCTTACGTAGCGCAATACGGGGATATCAATTATAATACGGTCTTTGGTGAAGAAGCAGTTTATTCTCCGAATGGCGCAGATAAAGATAAAGTTAAAATTTATCAGTCTATTGGTAACATTATGTTCGATGCTAAAAATGACTGTTATATTTTTAGGGGCGCTATAGAAAAGGTTGGCGAAAACGAAGCCAAAGTTGAATATGTAGCAAGATCTTATTTAGAGTTTGAAAAAGACGGGCAAAAACAATATATTTTTGCGCTTTACAACAACTATGATATTGCAAACAATACACGTTCTATGCAAATGGTTGCACTGCTTGCTTATAATGATATTGATTCGGGTTTAACACAAACTCAAAGGCAAATACTTAAAAGTCAATATAAATTCTTACAAAAATACGATGTGTCTAATATAAAATTCTTAAACACTAACGCTGTTTATGATGGACAAGTACATAGTGTTGGCATTAGCGGTTTGCCAGAAGGTGTGCAAGCAGTATTTACTAACAATCAAAACGTGTTGGGCGGAAAACACATAGTAAACGTTAAGTTTATAGTAGAAGATGGGTATTACCCAATCGCTTCAAGGTCTGTTGTTTTAACTATCGAAAAAAGGCTTTTAGAAGTTGAGTTTATTGGAGAAACTTTTTTAGAATATACGGGCACGGCTCAAAAAACCTTGTCGGTAAATGCGACCAACCTTATTGGCAACGATACTGTTTCGCTATCGATTGAGTATAGTGGCGATATGATAGGGCTTGGCTCTTATACCGCAACTTGCATTTTGCAAGAAAATACTAACTATAAATTGCTTTATGGCAACACTAAAACCGTTGTTATTACAAAAAAAGATAATTACACAAATTTCTTTAACGTTTCTAATTGGAAAAACACTTCAAACGGAGCGCTAACACAAATTGAAAGGACCGCAACGGGCTTAAAATATTATGGAAACGGATACTGTAGTTTACCGCTTGATATATCTTCTGGTTTAAGGCTTGAATTCGACTTGTCCGCCCTTCCTGAAAAAACCGTAGAAGACCATTGGTTTGGTTTCGGTATAGGTTGCACGCCTACTCACGGTAGTTATGCAAGTAGTGCAACTATGGACCCAGGTTTTATCTATATTATGCTTAGCAAAGAATATGGGGTTTACCATATAAGGATGCAATACGTCAATGCATCTGGTGTTGCTTATAGTTTAGGCGCAAAGGATTTGGGAACTGACCCAAGATTCGTGTTTGAAATGGAAAAATTCTATGATTCTTGGCTCTATACTGATAATATTGACATATTCCTTAACGGATTAAAAATGGATAACGGTGTTGTTGATCAGCGTGTTATATATAGTTCTTTGCGCGATTCAAACGGTTATAGTTATATGTGTATTAGTGTTAACGGTAAAGAGTTGGCAAAGAGAACGGGATATATAAACTATATAGGACCAAAGGATAGCAAAACTCCCGAAATAAAATTAAGTAGGGAACTCCCCGAAACTGTAAACGTAGGTGAATACGTTATTCTTCCTAAAATAACGGTAAGCGATCAAAATGAGTTTTCTTATACAAACTATTTATACTCGCCAAGCGGAAAAACTCTAGTCAATACGTTTAGTAGTGAAGTGCCTTATCTTATAACCGAAGAAGGAACTTATAAACTAGTAGTAAAAGCCATAGACGAATCAAGAAACGACGTGTTCTTCTATAGAGAGTTTACCGTAGGGGAAAATAGGAAAGTAAGAGAGTTTGTGGTTGGTACTTCTTCAACTAAACTCCCCGATTACGTAGATGAGATTAGCGGTGATTGGTTTGATGCTTTCGTGGATAATTCCAGTACGCAAGACGGCTTTAATCAGGGGGTAATAAAATGTCCGTACTACACGGCAACCGTTATAGATGCTAAAGGCAATGAAGTGGAAGTCTATACCTATGCCGTTCCTTATTTTAGAACTACCACGCACTCATTCGGATACGTTGATACCGATAAAGATTGTTTCCCCCTAACTGTTAAAATTACGGCAAACTATGAACTAAATAGTGCGGTAGTTATTCCTGAAGTGTTTAATATTACTACAACCGTAAACAATAATACGGTAGAGTTTGTAGTAAATGATTTCGAAACCTTTAACGTGTTCTTTAACGGCAAATTTAACACTGAAAAACCGTTTACACTTTTCGTTAGGGAAAACTATAACCTTCACGTTCCAAACGGCTACAAGGTGATAGAATTTGAAAAAGGTGTACACTTTGTTTCACCACTAACTATTACTAATAATACCGTGCTTTACTTACATACGGGTGCGTACGTGGTGTGTTTACCGCATTTGGAATGGGAAAAAGCATTTAACAATTCACATGGCAACTACGTATATACCGGCTTAATCATTGTATCGGGTATGAAAAACATTAGTGTCGTCGGACACGGCGTGTTTGATTATTCTCTTTTATATAGACACGAAAGATCACCGTTTAGTATAAGTTTATGTGAAAACGTTAACGTGGACGGTCCGACAATGATAAATGCTACCGGCTGGACAATGGTATTTTCGCTTTGTAATAACGTTCACGTCAAAAACGTTATAGGCTTTGGAGTAAAGACTAATTCAGACGGTATCGCAACTTGCAACAGTAAAAACGTCCTTGTTGAAAAATGTTTCTTGCGCTCTGGCGACGACTTGTTTGAAATTAAAGCAAACGGAACGAGTTCAGCGGTAAATCCTGACGTTGAAAACGTTATCTACCGCGATTGTCAAGCATGGGCGGAAAAAACAAGATCTTTTGGGTTTATTCAAGAAACAGTTGCAAACGTCAATAACGTCAAGTATATAAATTGTCACTCACTTGTTCAAAATGCAACGTGGACGGAAGCCACGGGCAAAGAATCGATGGGTGCATATATGGTTCTTGTTGGCGATACGCATACTGTAAGTAATATTGAGTTTATAAACTGTACAAGTTATTTGTGTGCCGGCTACGTAATCAATATCAGTGTAGAAAAGAACCAATGGACGTTCGATACTACCGCTGATTTTGGCGCTATTCACGACATATCCTTTAAGAACTTCTCTTACTATAAAGAGCCCGACGGCTATGAAGTTTATAAAGGCGGTGGCAGCACTTCTATTCCAAACGATATAAGATTATTTAACGAGTCAAACGACGTTAATAAGTTTAACAATATCTTCTTTGAAAACGTTTATAGAAATGGTGTTTTAGCAACAAGCCTAAACGACTTAAAATTTGCAACGTATAATATTGATTATCAATTAAATAACGTTCAATATATCAATAATAGATAACAAAAAAGAGCCTTAAATCTAAGGCTCTTTTTTATAAAAATTAAACTAAAAATGGCTCTTTGTTGACGCGATGAACAATAATTTCATCAATTACCGCGTTGCCACGATTTTTAAGCAAGAACATAACTATATCAGC
>CAJMCT010000010.1 GCA_905211955.1 uncultured Eubacteriales bacterium
TTTGCGTAAGCGGACGTTTTGTTTTTGTGTTATAGGTTTTTTAGTATTTTTCAGCGTCTTTTTCAAACTTGTCAAAAAGGTTGTACCTTTCGGGGTGAGTAAGCGCCGTAAACATCATTTCTCTAATGTTGGGAACGTCTTTAGAAATGGTTTTAATAACGTTTTTAACGTATTCTCTTTTAGTCTTATCGTTTGCGGGACAACAACTTTCAAACACAGGTAAGTCTTTGGAGTAGGCTATTATGCTACTTTCTTCTAAAAACATCATAGGGCGGATAACCGTTATATCCGTTCTATCAAGATAGGTTTTTGGCGCAAACGTAGAAAGCCTACCTTCATAAAAAAGTGATAAAAGCATTGTCTCTATAAGGTCGTCTGCATGGTGACCTAACGCCACTTTGTTAAAGCCAAGTTCTTTTGCCTTAGAGTTAAGCGCACCGCGACGCATTTTTGCACAAAGTGCGCAGGGGCTTTGCTCTTTTCTAACGTCAAACACGATAGTTCCTATCTCGGTTGGCTCAATATAGTATTCAACGCCAAGGCTTTTGCAAAAATCTTTAAGCTCTGAAAAATCCTTTTTTTGATTTGCAAAAGAAAGGTCTATCGTTATCGCTATAAGTTCAAACTTTTCGGGCGAGAACTTCTTGTATTCGGCAAGTAGTTTAAGAAGGGTTAAACTGTCTTTTCCGCCAGATAATCCAACGGCAATTTTATCACCGTCTTTTATTAACTTATAGGTGGTTATCGCTTTCCTTAACCCGGAAAGCATTTGTTGTGTAGTCATCCTTTTCTCCAACGTAGAGTTTTATTAAATATCTTGCAATTTTTATATATTTATATTATACTGTTTTAGTAAAGATTTCAAGCGTTTAGGTGCAATATGACCGAATTTATTAGAGAGTTTATAGGAAACGACTATTGGGCAACAGTTATAATGTCTTTAGTTCCACTAATCGAACTTAAAGGCGGAATTGTGTTCGCAAGGGGCACTTCGTCTTTTGGGTTTTTAAATGCCTTACTTTTAAGTTATGCAGGCTCTACCATCGTGTTTATTCCCATCTATTTTTTACTAAGACCTATTCTTAATCTTTTGAAAAAAATCAAGTGGTTTAACGGTTTCGCAAACAAGGTAGAAGGCTACTTTTTGCAAAAAGCCGAAGATACACTTAAAAAGCAACAGGCTAAGTTAAAAGAAGAAAACTTAGACTTAACATTAACTGATGAAGAATTAGAAATAAAGAGCAAGAAAAAGCAAACGTTTATAAAGCAACTGGGCGTATTTATTTTCGTGGCGATTCCACTCCCTATGACTGGGGTTTGGACGGGGACTGCCATTGCGGTTTTCTTAAATCTTAAGTTTAAGGACGTAATACTTCCAGTTATGCTTGGCAACTTGGTTGCAGGACTAATAATATCACTCCTTGCAGAACTGCTTATTGCCGTCGCTTCACTTGCAGTTTTAGATTACGTGCTTTACGCACTCTTAGGTTTAGCATTAATTTTGCTTGTGATTACTATAATAAAAATGAGTAGAACCAAAACTGACAAGGGCGACAGTGAAAAATGAGATTTTTTAGTTTTCTATTTAGAAAAAAACCAAAAGAAATAAAGTTAGGGCTAGCGCTTGGCTCTGGTGGGGCGAAAGGCTTTGCCGAACTTGGTGCTCTAAAAGCCTTTGAAGAAAACGGTATAGAGTTTAACGTCGTTGCGGGAACTAGTATTGGAAGTATCGTCGGTGCATTTTATGCTAACGGTTATACTTCCACCGATATTTCCGAACTCTTAAAAAGGGTAAACTTTGGAGACATTAAAACCATGTTTATGCTAAACATGGATACTTCTGGGCTATTCGGGGTTATCGATAAAGCGATAGGCTCTGTTAATATTGAAGAATTGAAAAAGCCCTTCCGCGCGATTGCTACCGAGATTGAAAGTGGCGACGCAAAGGTTTTCGATAGCGGAAACGTGGCGCTAGCGCTTTGCGCTTCTTCAAGTTATCCACCCTTTTTTAAGCCTGTGGTAATAGGAAACGAAAGATACGTAGACGGTGCGTTTTCTAACTCTATCCCCGCTGACGTCGTTAGGGGCTTGGGTGCCGATTACGTAGTGGGAATAGACCTATCTACGCACGACACAAAACCGTCTTTGTTATCTAGAATTTTTCCAACCTATGAAGGTAAGGTTAAAGAGCCGTGGAAGATTGGCTACGATAATAGCGACGTTATGATTCATCCAAACCTTAGCGAGTATACGGCAACTTCTTTTTCACAAGCCGAAGCCATTTACGACTTAGGTTATCAGGCAACAATAGAACTTATTCCGAAAATTAAAGAAGATATAGAAAAGTTAAAAAAGAACGGAAGAAAAATTAAATAGTGGTTTGTTTTTACAAAAGATTAAAAACCGTAATAGTTGCAGTATTAATGTTTTTAATAACACTTTGTTGCGGTTGTGATGACAACAACTTAATAATTAAAGACAAGTTCCCGACTCTTTCAGAATCGGGACTTTCGGTTATTTTTATGGACGTCGGACAAGGCGACTGCACGATAATTAAACTTCCCGACGGCAAAATCATGATGATCGATACGGGCGACGTTATAGGCGGGGCAGGTGACTATATATTGCAAACCCTAAGTTCTAATAACGTTAGTAAAATCGATTATTTAGTGCTTACCCACACCGACTTAGACCATATCGGAAACACCGTTTCTGTTTTAGATAAAGTGGACTTAGGAAAAGCATATTTGCCATACTTATTAGATACAACGCTTTTTCCGTATTACGAAAACGCACTTAAAACCATAAACGAAAAAGTCCAAAAGACCTACTATTCGGAGATGGGTAGAAGAATATATAGCGAAGACTTTAACTTGTACTTTTTAATGCCTTTACCTAAAGATAAAATGGGGCAATACGACGAGCTAAATTACGGTGATGGTACTGCCGATCAAATAAACGCAGTTTCCGCAGTAATTTATTTAGAGTATAAGGGCGTAAAGTTTATCTTTTCGGGCGATACCACTTACGAAGTGGAAAACCTTATAGTAGAATATAATGAGTCGGGCTTTTATGGTATGGACGACGTCGATATAGTAAACGTGGACTTTCTAAAAGTTTCCCACCACGGTGGTAGTGAAGAAATAAACGAGAAGTTCTACGAAGCGCTTTGCCCTAAAAACGCGGTTATATCGGTAGGCGCGTTAAATAATTATAATCACCCGTCTACGTATACGCTTATGGCGTTAGAAGGTGTAAATCCCAATATAAACATTTTAAGAACTGACGTGGACGGAACAGTTTCCGTTTACGTAGATAATAACGGCAAGGTAGAAGTCTTAACCGAAAAACAAACGGCTTAAAGGAAGAATAAGGAATAATTATGATTGATTTACAAAAATTGAGAGAAGAATTTAAGGGCTGCGAGTGCGGAGTAAAGCACGAACTTACTATTCGTGACGTTGCGCTAGGCAGTGGCATCACTTGTAAAACGGGCGAAATTTTATTTAAGAACGGCTTTAAGAAAAGGCTATTACTAGTTGCCGATAAAAATACCCTTTCGGCTTCTGAAGGCATAATTAACGCGCTAAAAGATTTTGACTTGACCCTTAAAATTTACGATAACTTGCGCGAAGCGTCTATGAACGAAGTCAAGGTTATTAAAGGTTTGCTTGCAGACGTAGACGGGGTTATTGCGGTAGGAACAGGCTCTATACACGATATTTGTAGAAAGGCTTGTGCCGAAGAAGATAAAATGCTATGCCTATTTGCAACCGCGCCGTCTATGGACGGTTTTGCATCTTATTCTTCGCCTTTAACGGACGGCAACTTTAAGATTACCTATCCTGCAAAATCCCCCGAAGTTATTATTGCCGATACGAAAATTCTTGCTAAATCTCCCACCGAGTTAAAGTCGGCAGGGTTTGGCGATATGGTCGGCAAATACGTTGGGCTTATCGATTGGCAAGTATCTCATCTTTTAACGGGCGAGTATTATTGCGAAAAGGTGGCTAACTTAACTAGAAGTGCTACTGATAAGATTATGGCGCTTTGCGACAGAATAACTTTAGACGACGAAGAGAGCGCCGGTGCGGTGTTTGAAGCCTTGCTTTTAACGGGGATAGGTATGAGTTTTACAAAAACTTCTCGCCCCGCATCGGGAACTGAACATATACTTTCACATTTTTGGGAATGCAAAAAATTGTTAGAAGGCAAACTTTCAGATTTTCACGGCAAAAAGGTTGGCGTTGCAACCTTGCTTATTATGAAAGAGTATGCAAAGTTGTTAAAGTTGGAAAAAGTTAAAGCCAAAAAAGAAGTTAACGATTGGCAAGATATATATGATAATTATGGAGACTTAAAAGAAGAAGTTATCAAACTTAACACCCCCGATACGATAACCGACGATATCGACCCTAAAAAGATAGAAGAAAATTGGGATAAGATAAGAGAGATTATCGCAAGCGTTCCAAGTGAAGAAGAAATTCGTTCGGCAATGCTAAAAGCAGGTTGCGCAACGGAAAATACCGAGATAGCGGTTTCTAACGAACTTAAAGAACAAGGCTTAAAATATCACCCCTATATGAGAAGAAGATTGTCATTATATAGACTTAAAAATATGATAGAAATGTAAAATAACCCCCGATATCCCATCGGGGGTTTTATTTAGCACAATGCGTGTAAAATAGCGCGGGTAAAAAATGAAAAAAATTTAAGAAATTTTTCAAATATGACTGAAACTGTCATTTATTGATATTACAATTTAGTTGTAGATTTAATTAGGAGGTAGTTATATGTTGAAAGATGCTTATTTAGAAGTTGAAAAGAGAGTTTATCAAGTGGCGAAACAAATGGGAGCAAGTATTACAAACTCTTATCATTGTTTTGGTAAGGAAAAATACCCAGATGCGATATCACTTTATTTTGAACTTAGATTTTGTGAAGTTAAGAGAAAAATTAGAATATCTGACCACGTTGAGCAGCACAAAAACGAGCCTGGGCAAAAAGACGTTAAAAGTATGACTATTTATAAAAAGATTAAACTTGACGCAGTGGAAAGGTTTGTAAGAAATAGAATTAACGAAATGAAAAAAGCGACTATTTCTATTGCATTTAAAAAAATCGAAAAGCAAGCGCGAAATTATCCCACCTTGCCTTCGATTGCGTAAATATTAAAAAATCAAAATATAGTGAATTATAAGGAGAAAACAGGTGAAACAAGACTTTTATTGGGAAAGTGATAGAGAATATTTTAAGGTTCCTTATTCTGTAATTAGAGAAAAAGCAGCCGCTATTTGTAAACAATATGGTTTTGTAAGTGACGTTGACGACATTCTCGAAAGCGGCATGAGTGAACTTTTTGACGCAAATGGCAACTTATTAGAAGATTACGCTAAATATAAACTTGAAAAAGGAAAAGAATTAGGCATGTTTGGAGATATTGTTTCTGAATCTACGTGGGCAAATCATTTAGGAGATTAAACTATACAATCAAATGCTTTTGATATTAAGTAAGGTAAAAAGATGACTAAGTATATAAAAAAAGAGATGACAATTGAAGAAATAACAAAAACTTTGTCATGCGCATACGTAAGATTGATAGAAAAAGGGTGTGCATTGAAGATTTTTCCGTCCGTAATGTTATGGGGCGCACCTGGTGTTGGTAAATCGCAAGGAGTTAGGCAAATAGCCAAAGAAATAGAAAGAAAAACGGGCAAGAGAGTAATAGTGACTGACGTTCGCTTGTTGCTTTTTAATCCGGTAGATTTAAGGGGTATTCCAACTGCAAATGCGGAAAGAACGTTAGCGGTATGGCTTAAACCACAAATTTTTCAAATGGACGAAAGCGATAATGTTGTAAACATTTTGTTTTTGGACGAAATTTCGGCGGCACCGCCTTCTGTACAGGCAGCGGCATATCAAATAACACTTGATAGAGTTATAGGAGAACACAAGTTGCCAGAGAACTGTATAGTAATTGCTGCAGGCAATAGAGTTATTGATAAGTCGGTTGCATATAAGATGCCAAAGGCTCTTGCTAATAGACTGTTGCATTTAGACGCTTGCGTAGACGGTTCGGCTTGGCAACGTTGGGCGGCTAAAAGTGGGATAAATCATATAGTGACTGGATTTTTAGCCCATAATCCTACTTGTTTAGTCGAAGAAGAAAGTGATGGTGAATCTAATGCTTTTCCAACGCCACGTTCTTGGGAAATGGTAAGCAATATCTTAAATACTATGGACAACGATTTGACACAAGCATATCCATTAATTTGTGGATGCGTTGGGAATTATGTTGCCGACGAGTTAATCCTATGGGCTGAAGTGTTTAATAAAATTGCTTCGCCTGAAGAAATTTGTTCGGGCAAGAGCATTGGTGTGCCTTTAAGATTAGAAGCAATTTACGCGTGTGTATCTTCACTTGTGGAATATCTAAAATATAATCATACAATCGAGCAAGTTAGTAATGCAATAAATTACGTGTCAAAGATTTCGCAAAGAGAATTTAGGCAAAACTTTTTTTCTTACGTTTACCAAATGAGAGAAGTTAGAAAGGTTGCGGCAAAAAATAGCATTTTCGCCGATTGGCTTAACAAGAACGGACTTTATGAAGATGACTGAGCAAAAAAGAGAGAAACTGAAACAAATAGTGTATAATTCTAGGGCGAGAATACTTTTATTCCGCCCTGTGTATGCCTTGTTGCTTATGTGCCTTAAAGTAGTTATAGACAGTAATATATCTACGGTTTCAGTGAACGAAAACTGTATTTTTATCAACCCCGAATTTTTGCAAAAACTTCGTGCAAAAGAAGTGGATTTTGTTTTGTTGCATCAACTTTATCACGTTATAAATGGAGATATTTGGAGAGATAAAGTTTATGCTGATGCCAATTATCACCATGCTTGCGATATGATAATTAATAGAAAACTCCTAAACGATGATGCGGCGGAAAAAAATTATCCACATTTAGGGAGACTTTTTTCTTTGGGGGCAGAGTATAATCCCGATATTATTAAGCCGTTAGATATTTATTTTTCCTTGTTTTATAATGTGGAAAGTTTTTCTCCTCAGGATAAGAAAAGAATATTATTTGATAGTGATGAAAGGTGGGACGAACACTTTGATTACGGACAATTTGGGGAAATACTAATTGATGCCGAAAAGGAAATAGACGAAAGTTTTTTTTCGAATAAAGAAGATTTTAGCAATAAACCGAAAAATAAAGAAGGTGTTGGAGCATTTTCAGAAGGTGAAAAAGAACAAAAACTAATGTCAAATATAGATGTTGGGGAACAATTAACTATCGAGACGCAACCTGATGAAAATAAACGAAAATGGGAAAAGCGAGTGGAATTTGCTTTTAATGCAGTTAAAAAAAGTGGCGGTAAGGGCGCTGATTTCGAAAATGATTTATTAAATCTTAAAATATCAAAATTAAAAAAATCACAACTTGATTGGCGTGCAATCTTAAATGAAGTTTTAAGTGAAGAAGTTTGTGATTATTCTTTTTTGCCCGTTGATAAAAGGTTTTCCGAAAGTGAATTCTTTTTGCCTGATTTTAATGAAAGCGATACTGCCGTTAAAGATGTTTTGTTTATGGTTGACACTTCTGCATCAATAGACGTTGAGGCCCTGACCGTAGCCTTTTCTGAAATCAATGGCGCAATAGAACAATTCAAGGGGAAACTGAGTGGAAAACTTGGCTTTTTTGATATAGACGTTAGAAAGGTGATTGATTTTGACAGTGTTGAAGATATAGAAAAAATCGCACCCGTTGGTGGCGGTGGTACGGATTTTTTTAGCGTTTTTAATTACGTAAACAATTTAGACAGTTCACAAATTAGTTATTTAATCATTTTAACAGATGGAGAAGCGCCTTATCCAAACGAAAGAATGTCTAAGGACATACCTGTTTTATGGCTCATAAACAATGAAGAACAAACTCCGCCCTGGGGCAAGGTTGCAAGAATAATAATTGATAAGAGAAAATGAAAAAGTTATAAAAAAGCGTGGAAAGATTCCACGCTTTTTGATTGGATTTAAGGTTATACCGCAGTTTTAAGGACGGTTATAGATGCACTATCTAGGGCAACGACGTCTGCCGAAGTGTTATACAAAGATAACGTTCCTGCACCTGCCACCGTAATAAGAACAGTCTTACTAGAAGAATTGCTTTCCGTAGCGGTGGGAGAAACCGTTATGGTTTCGCCTGTAATTAAAGCACCGTCAAGATAAAGAGAAAGCAAGAATTCGCAAGTTGCTGAACTTCCGTTCGCAAAATAACTTACTAAATAAGTGCCTGCTTCGGGAAGGTTAATTGAGCCACCAGAAACACTCATAGTAGTACCTGCGGTAGAAGTGGAAAGTGTTAGCGGAATAATTGCCCCCGCACCGATAGTAGCGGTAGTGGATACTGCGTGTAGTGCGTCGTTAGTACCCGCGGGGCCTTGCGGACCAGTAGCACCGGTAGCACCTTGCGGGCCAATAGGTCCAGTAGCACCGGTTAAACCAATCGGACCTTGCGGACCAACAGGACCAGTAGCACCGGTAGCACCCGTAGCACCCGTAGGACCAATCGGGCCTTGCGGACCGATAGGACCAGTTGCCCCAGTTAAACCAATCGGGCCTTGCGGCCCAGTCGCACCCGTAGCGCCAACGGGACCCGCAGGGCCTTGCGGCCCAGTTGCACCCGTAGCACCTTGAGGGCCAATTGGACCCCTTGCACCGCTAGGGCCCGAAGGACCCATAGGACCACGTATACATCTTACACAATTGCAACAGTTGTTAGAACGGTTGTTGCAACCACAGTTAAAACACATTAAAAAAATCCTCCTTTGTGTTGCTAAGATATAATATGCAAACAAGGGGGATTTTTGTTAAAAACACAATTTATTTCACTTCGGGAAAGTCAATTTCAGTAATGCCGTCTTCAATTTTATATTTCATTTCGTCGTCTAAATCAATACCTTCGCCAGAGATTTTTGAGTTAGAAAGTTTAATATACTTTGCGTTTCCTTCGGCAAGCAAATTGCCGTCCATATCGTAAATAAAGCCTTTTGCCGAGAAGAACATTTTAGAGTTAGAAGTAAGTATTCCGCGCGCTTTTAGGGGGATACCGTAGGGAACGGCTTTTCTAAAAGAGATATTCATAGTAGTGGTGCAACCAAAAACGTCCGGCTCGCTAACCCAAAGTGCGCGCCCCATAACTTCATCAAGCACGGCAGAAATCATACCGCCGTGTGTTCTACCCGGATAACTTTGGTGATCTTCCTTAAAAGTTAAAAGACAACCGCAAGACCCGTCTTCTAAATCGTAAAAGTTAGCCTTTATACCAAACTCGTTTTCTAATCCGCAAACTATACATTTTTTTGCGTTCTTTTGCTTATTTACTACTTTCATAATTTTATTATAACACGAATAATCTTTTATTTACAATAAATTATTGACATTTTCTCATACTGCGTTTATAATGTAGAAAAATATGAAAAGTATGAAAATTTCTCTTACCAGTTAGGGGGGCGGGAACCTTCCTGAAATCCAAGTTCCCAGACTCCACCCAAGGTAAGTGAACGCGGACAAATAGTTATTCCTAAAGAAGCGAGAGAAGTATTTAACGTAAAGGCGGGGGATAATTTATTGCTTTTAGGGGATATTGAAAAGGGTATGGCGCTTGTAAAGACGGAAGTTTTTAACAGTGTAGCCGAAGATATTTTAGCGGGTAAATAATATGGAATATGCAGTAGAGATTAAAAACCTATGTAAAAGTTTTGGCGAAATAAAGGCGGTAAACGATCTTTCCTTTTCGGTAAGACGTGGGGAATTGTTTGCATTTTTAGGTGTAAACGGTGCAGGTAAGTCTACCACCATATCTTGTTTATGCAAAACGTTAACTAAAGACAGTGGGAAAATTATTATAGACGGCATTGATCAAGACCAAGACGTGATAAGCGCAAACAAAAAACTTGGAGTAGTTTTTCAAAGTTCGGTACTTGACAAACCGCTTTCCGTTTACGATAATCTTGAAACGCGCGCTTCTCTTTACGGTTTACACGGCGAAGACTTTAAGAAAAAACTAGACGAAATATCTACGCTTTTAGAGATGAAAGACGTCTTAAAAAGACCGCTAGGTAAACTTTCGGGCGGACAAAGGCGTAGAGTGGACATTGCAAGGGCGCTACTTAGCGACCCCGAAATCTTGATTTTAGACGAGCCGACAACTGGCTTAGACCCGATTACGAGAAAGTTGGTTTGGAAAACGGTTAACGATTTAAGAAAGTCTAAAAACATGACGGTAATTTTGACAACCCATTATATGGAAGAAGCGAGTGAAGCCGACTACGTTGTTATAATAAATGCTGGAAAATTAGTTGCCAAAGGCACTCCGTTAGAATTAAAAACCGAATACACGGGCGACTTTTTAAGCGTTTATAACGTTAATGAAGAAGCGGTACGCGGACTTAACGTAAAATATCAAAAGATTGCAAACGGGTATAGAATTTTACTTAAAAATACTAAAGAAGCCACCGATTTAATAGAAAAGTATCCGCATATTTTTGTAGATTACGAACTCCATAAAGGCAAGATGGACGACGTATTTTTAGCGGTGACAGGCGCAAAGCCCGAAGGAGATGAATAATGAATACTTTGGGAATTTTAATAAAGAGAAACGTTAAACTTTTCTTTAAAGATAAAGGTGTGTTTTTTACTTCACTTATAACTCCGTTAATACTTTTAGTTTTATACGCAACCTTTTTAAGAAACGTTTACGAAACGAGTTTTACTAGTGGGCTTGAAGGTTATGTCATTGAGAAAAGCATTATAAACGGAATAGTAGGCGGGCAACTTATGAGTTCGCTTTTGGCGGTAAGTTGTATTACCGTTGCTTTTTGTTCCAACATGATAATGGTGTCTGATAAAGTGACCGGTGCTTACGTTGATTTAACTCTTGCTCCAGTAAAGAAATCTACGCTTGCTCTTGGCTACTATATAGCAACCGCAATCAATACTTTGCTCGTTTGTTTTTTCGCGATAGGGGCGTCTTTAATCTATCTTGGAATAGTCGGTTTTTATCTTAGCGTAGGCGATATTTTTCTTATATTTTTGGACGTGTTTATTCTCGTTATGCTCGGAACGGCACTATCGTCTTTTATAAACTTTTTCTTATCGTCTCAAGGTCAAATTTCGGCAGTTGGCTCTATCGTGTCTTCTTGCTATGGGTTTATTTGCGGTGCGTATATGCCTATATCTTCGTTCGGTGTAGGGCTTCAAAAGGTACTTTCTTTTATGCCTTTTACTTACGGAACGGGGATACTTAGAAACCACTGTATGAACGGTGCGTTTAGCGCTCTTGAAAGCTCGGGCGTTCCGTCTTCCGCAGTAAACGGAATTAAAGATTCGGTAGACGTAAACCTTTATTTTTTTGATAACCTAGTATCTTCCCACGCGATGTATTTGGTTTTGATAGGCGCCGTGCTTTTGTTCCTTGGCGGATATATTGCTTTAAACGTCTTTTGTAAAAACAAAGGAAGAAAGGAGAAAGTTAAAAAGATAAAGGCAAATAAAAAGGCTTAATATTATAATTAAATAATTTATATCAAAGTGCAATCTTACAAAAAGATTGCACTTTGACTTTTAATATGGTATAACATAAGTAGAATATAAACAAAATATAGATGGCGAAATGGGAAAGAGAACTTTTAAACTTAAATCTAAATACAAGCCAACGGGCGACCAACCGCAAGCCATAGAAAAACTTACGGAAGGCGTTTTAGACGGCTTGAGAACGCAAGTGCTTTTGGGTGTGACGGGTAGTGGTAAAACGTTTACCATGGCTAACGTTATAAAAAACGTTAACCGCCCCGCCTTAGTTATCGCGCACAATAAAACGCTTGCTGCCCAACTTTGCAATGAGTTTAGAGAGTTCTTCCCCGAAAATCGCGTGGAGTTTTTTGTTTCATACTACGATTATTATCAACCGGAAGCGTATATTCCAAGCACGGATACCTATATTGAAAAAGACCTTTCTATCAACGACGAAATAGATAAACTTCGCCACTCGGCAACCTGCTCGCTTTCAGAGAGAGAAGACGTTATAGTTGTTGCTTCAGTTTCGTGTATTTACGGCTTAGGTGCGCCCGAAGACTATTATAGGCTTGCCGTTTCTATTAGGCCAAACGACGAGATTAGCCGTGACGAACTTATGAGAAAGTTAGTCGCTATTCAGTACACAAGACGGGACGTTGATTTTTCCCGTTCTTCTTTTCGTGTTCGCGGTGATACGGTGGATATTTTTCCATCTTCTAACACCGAAGTTTTTATAAGAGTGGAGTTTTTTGGTGATACTATCGATAGAGTTTGCGAAGCTGAATTCGTGACGGGAAAAGTTATATCCGAACTAAAACACGCGGTCATATTCCCTGCAAGTCACTATGCGGTAGAACAACAAAAATTAGAAAAAGCAACTGCTTGCATAGAACGTGACAAAGAAGACGAAGTGCGCTATTTTACCGAGAGTGGAAAACTTTTAGAAGCCCAACGCCTAAAACAAAGAACCGAATACGATTTAGAAATGATAAGGGAAATCGGGTTTTGTCGTGGTATAGAAAATTACAGTAGATATTTTGACGGTAGGTCGGTTGGCGACCCGCCTTTTACCTTGCTTGATTATTTCCCAAAAGATTTTATCGTGTTTATAGACGAATCGCACATGACTATTCCGCAAATAGGTGCAATGTATAACGGCGATAGGTCTAGAAAAACCAGTCTTGTAGACTACGGGTTTAGACTTAAATCCGCCTTTGATAATAGACCTTTAACTTTTGAAGAATTCGATAGCCGTGTAGGGCAAATGATATGCGTTTCGGCAACCCCTGCAAAGTACGAACTGTCTGAGGCGGGGCAAGTGGTGGAACAAATTATTCGCCCAACTGGACTATTAGACCCCGAAGTTTTCGTAAGACCTACCAAAAATCAAATAGACGACCTTTTGAAAGAGATAAACAAAGTGGTTTCGGAAAAGGGTAGAGTTTTGATTACCACCCTAACAAAAAAGATGGCGGAAAGTTTGACCGAGTATCTAAAAGAAAATGGTGTTAAAGTTCGCTATATGCATAGCGATATAGACACTATGGAAAGAATAGAAATAGTTTCTTCTCTTAGGACGGGTGAGTTTGACGTTTTGTGCGGTATCAACCTTTTAAGAGAAGGCTTAGACCTTCCCGAAGTTAAACTCGTTGCAATACTTGATGCTGATAAAGAAGGCTTTTTAAGAAGTGAAACGTCGCTTATTCAAACGATAGGTAGAGCGGCGAGAAACTCTGAAGGCAGGGTTATAATGTATGCCGACGTTATGACGGGCAGTATGAAGCGCGCCATTGACGAAACTGAAAGAAGACGCAAAATTCAGGACGAGTATAATAAGCAAAACGGCATTATTCCGAAGACTATTATTAAAGACGTTGTCAATACTTTGGAAATAACCAAAAAAGCCGATAACACAAAAGACGTAAAGAAAGCGGATATCCCCGAAGAAATCGAAAAGTTAAAGGCGCTTATGAAGATTGCGTCCGCAAACCTAGACTTTGAGAAGTGTATAGAAATAAGGGATACCATATCTAGACTTAAATTGAAGATGAGAAAGTAAGATGAACAATTTTTTAACCGTAAAAGGTGCAAGAGAAAACAACTTAAAAAATATAGACCTAACTATCCCACGTGATAAACTCGTGGTTTTTACGGGGCTATCGGGTAGTGGCAAATCAACGCTTGCGTTTGAAACTATTTATGCCGAAGGGCAACGTAGATACGTAGAGAGTTTATCGAGTTATGCGCGTATGTTTTTAGGGCAAATGGAAAAGCCGGACGTAGACCTTATAGAAGGACTTTCGCCCGCTATATCGATAGACCAAAAAACCACTTCGCATAACCCACGCTCAACGGTAGGAACAGTCACTGAAATTTACGACTATATGCGCTTGCTTTTTGCAAGGGTAGGCGTTCCGCATTGTCCTAACTGCGGAAAAGAGATTGCTCGCCAAACGGTAGACCAAATTGCCGATAAGGTTATGGCGCTTCCAACAAACACTAAGATTATGGTAAACGCGCCTATCGCAAGGGGCAAAAAGGGCGAGTACAAAAAAGAACTTGAAAAGTTTAGAAAAAGCGGTTTTTCAAGAGTGCAAATCGACGGCATAGTTTACGACCTTAACGAAGATATAATTTTAGATAAAAACGTAAAGCACAACATTAGTGTTGTGGTGGATAGGCTTGTTGTTAAGGAAGGAATAGAAAAGCGCCTTTCAGACAGTTTGGAAACGGCAATCAAACTTGCCGACGGGCTTGTGGTTATAGAAATTCCTGATGGCGAAAGTACTCTTTATTCTAGCAAGTATTCTTGCCCCGATTGTGGAATCAGTATTGAAGAAATAGAGCCAAGATTGTTTTCGTTTAACAATCCGTTCGGCGCATGTCCCACTTGTCACGGGTTAGGTTATAAAAACGAGATTGACGAAAACTTAATAGTTAAAGACAAATCGAAGAGTTTAAGAGAAGGCGCAATGACCGTTACGGGTTGGAATTTAGAGAGCGGAAAGATTGCCGAAATGAGTTTTATATCTCTTTCTAAGCACTACGGCTTTTCTATGGACGTTCCGGTTAAAGACCTTCCAAAAGAGATTTATAATATTTTATTATACGGTAGCGGAACCGAAAAGATAAAAATGGAATATAAAATGAAAACCTTTAACACCACGTACGATGCGGTGTGGGAAGGCATTATTCCAAACTTAAAGAGAAGATACCGTGAAACTTCTAGCGAGTGGACTAAGCGCGAGATAGAAAGGTATATGTCAATATCACCTTGTGATACTTGTCACGGCAAGCGCTTAAAAAAGGAAGCGCTATCCGTACTCGTTGGCGGAAAAAACATAACCGACCTTACCGAAGTTTCAGTTTTAGAACTTTTAGAGTTTATGCAAAACCTTGAACTTTCGGAAACCAAAACGATGATTGCAAAACCTATACTTAAAGAAATTTTAGCAAGGCTAGGATTTTTGAGAGACGTTGGTTTAGGATACCTATCGTTATCAAGAAGTGCGGTAAGTCTTTCTGGTGGCGAAGCGCAGAGAATAAGGCTTGCAACCCAAATCGGTAGTGGACTAACAGGTGTATTATATATTTTAGACGAGCCTAGTATTGGGCTTCACCAAAGGGACAATGAAAAACTACTCGGCACTCTTAAAAAACTAAGAGACTTGGGCAACACGTTAATAGTGGTAGAGCACGACGAAGACACAATGAGAAGTGCCGATTATATTGTAGATATAGGTCCAAAAGCAGGTGTTCACGGTGGCGAAATTGTCGCTAAGGGTAGCGTGGAAGATATAATTAGCGAGCCACGTTCTATAACGGGCGATTACCTATCGGGGAGAAGAAAGATAGACGTTCCAACCGATAGAATAATGCCTGACGGAAGATGGATTACCGTAAAGGGCGCAAAGCAAAATAACTTAAAAGATATTGACGTAAGTTTCCCCGTTGGTTTATTTACCGCCGTCACGGGTGTATCGGGTAGCGGTAAATCTTCGCTTGTAAACGAAATTTTATTGCCTAGTTTGGCGAACAAACTAAACCGCGCAAAAATGATTGAAGGAAAGTGCTCTTGCATTGAAGGAATAGAACACTTTGATAAAGTTATTGCAATCGACCAAGCGCCGATAGGCAAAACGCCAAGGTCTAACCCCGCAACGTATACGGGTGTGTTTTCGCAAATTCGTGAACTATTTGCGCAAACCCCCGATGCAAAAGAACGCGGATTTAAGGCGGGAAGATTTTCCTTTAACGTTTCGGGCGGTAGGTGTGAAAACTGCGAAGGGGACGGTATTATAAAGATAGAAATGCACTTCCTTCCAGATATCTACGTGCCTTGCGAAGTATGTAAAGGAAAGCGATACAACAAAGAAACCTTGCAGGTAAAATATAAAGGTAAAAATATTAGCGACGTTTTAGATATGACGGTAGACGAAGCGTGCGAGTTCTTTAAGAATATTGGAAGTATATACAACAAGATTAAAACCTTGCAAGACGTTGGCTTAGGGTATATTAAACTTGGGCAAAGTTCTACAACGCTTTCAGGTGGCGAAGCGCAAAGGGTTAAACTTGCAACCGAACTATCTAAGCGAGGAACGAACAAAACGCTCTATATTCTAGACGAGCCGACGACAGGGCTTCACTCTTACGACGTGGATAAACTTTGTACGGTGCTTAAAAGACTTCAACAAAGCG
>CAJMCT010000011.1 GCA_905211955.1 uncultured Eubacteriales bacterium
GCCTTGCCCTATTCCGTACAAAAAACTTTCTTCTACTACACCGTTAGTGTACCCTTTTATCCCAAAGTTTTGCAAACCCCAAACGCAAACGGACACCAAAAATATTACCGTTCCCGACTTTATTAAAAAGTCTTTGGTTTTATTTTTTAATACGTATAATACGTCTTTTATTCTCGGACGGCGAAGTGGCGGGATTTCAAGTAAAAACCCCGAACTTTTACCTTTTATCGACTCTATTTTGCTTAAAATTTTGCCCGATATTATTGTGACTATAACCGAAATAAAATACATTGCCGTAGATATTAGCGGACTGCCGTTAAAAAACCTTATTGAAAACCACGAAAAAACCGCACACTTTGCTCCGCACGGCATAAACGGTGCAAGGAAGGTTGTCATTTTACGTTCACTTTTATTTTCTATAGTTCTTGTTGCCATTATTCCCGTCACTGTGCAACCGCACGACAAAACGAGTGGAATAACCGATTTTCCGCCAAGACCTATCCCCCTAAACACCCTATCGGTTATGAAAGATACCCTTGCCATATATCCGCTTTCTTCTAAAAGGGTTAAAAGTATAAATAGAACGAGTATTTGCGGTAAAAAAGATATTACCGTCCCAACACCTTTAATAACGGCATTATTAAAAAAACTTATAAGATATTCGGGAACACCCTTACTATATAAAAATACACCAAGACTGTTTGCAATATCGTTAAACCCGCTTGATATTACACCGCTAAAAAATCCGCCTATGCCGTTAGAGAGTAAATACACGGTAAATATAACCGCAATAAATATTATTGGCCCGACAAATCTTCCCATTAATAGTTTGTCTACTTTACTATCTTTTATTGGGGCTTTAGGTATTGAGAGTACCCTTTTTATTATGTTTTCTATAATTGAATAGACTTCTTTATCCGTTTTTGTAGGCAAGGGTTTAACAATTTTAGTGTTCGATATTGCCTCGTCCATAAGTTTATCTACGTTAATGTTTTTTACCGCAGATACTTGCACTACGGGAACACCAAAAAATTCGGATAGCATATCGCAGTCGAGTTTTTGGTTTTTTTTGTCTAATTCATCTAAAAACGTGACGGCTAAAACCGTTTTTATATTAAGTTTAGAAAGCATTGCCGTAAGATAAAGGTTGCGCTCTAAATTAGTTCCGTCAACAACGTTTATTATGCAGTCTATCTTTTGGCTTTTTACGTAGTCGATAACGGCTTTTTCGTCTTTACTTTGAGCGGAAAATGAGTATATCCCAGGTAAGTCTACGATTTTTATTTGTTTTTGCTTTTTATAAACGCCTTCCTTTTTTTCAGTCGTCACACCCGCCCAGTTTCCCACCTTTTGATAGGTGCCGGTAATACTGTTAAAAAGCGTTGTTTTGCCAGAGTTTGGGTTGCCTATTAATACTATATTTTTATTCATAGGGCATCACCGTTATTTTTTCAGCAGTTTCTTTTCTTATCGCAAGGCAAAAGTTTCTTAATGTAATCTCTATAGGGTCGCCAAACGGTGCGTATCTTACAACGCACACGTCTACACCTACGTTAAGCCCTAAGTTAGAAAGCCTTTGCCCTATCTGATCATTTAAGTTAACGTCAATAACCTTGGCTTTTTTGCCTGCTTCAAGTTCAGATAATTTCATACTATTATATTTATTACCGAACCAACTTTTTTATACGAAAAAACCCACCGCTTAGGGTGGGTAATTTTTTATTTAGTTATGCTTTTTTCCAAGTCTTATAGTTAAAGAGTATTAAAATCGGGAAAATTTCAAGCCTTCCTGCAATCATAACGAGTGATAATAGCGCTTTTGATACGCCCGTGTACCCGGCAAAGTTGCTTGCAGGACCTACTGCATTAAGCCCCGGTCCTACGTTGCCAATACATGCAAGAGTACCCGTAAAGTCGCTTAATATATCGCCAAATGGGTCAAGAGACAATAATAGTGTGGCAATTCCTACGATTGCAAGCCACAAAAGTATATACGTTCTTACCGAACTTATAGTGTCCTGTCCCAAAGGTTCTTTTTCAAAACGAGTCGCAAGCACTGCTCTTGGATTCATAAGTTTTTTAATATCGGTTGTCGATGACTTAGACAAAATTATAAGCCTTGAAACTTTAATTCCGCCACCTGTTGAACCACCGCAAGCACCCAATATCATAAGCGCAATGAGAATTAGTTTTGAAAACTCCGGCCAAAGATTAAAGTCCGCTGTCGTAAAGCCCGTAGTCGATAATATAGACGTCACTTGGAAAGACGAATACCTTAGCGCCGTAAAGAAGTTTCCATAAACGGATAAAAGGTTTATGCTTATAGCGATTATTGCAACTAATACTATAATAAAGTAAGTCCTTAATTCCTCGCTACTAAACGCTTTTGTAAACTTGCCTATAAGTATTAGGTAGAAAACGTTAAAGTTTATGCCAAAAATAAACATAAACACGGCGATTACCACCTCAATATATACACTGTTAAAAGACATTATGCTTGCATTTTTAGTACTAAAACCGCCCGTACCAGCAGTTGAGAAGGCATGTAATAAAGCATCATAAAAACTCATACCCCCAACAAGAAGCATTAGCATAAGTATTACGGTAAGTCCTATATAGATAAGATACAAAATTCTTGCGGTAAAACGAAGTTTGCTAACGAATTTAGTTGCGGTAGGTCCTGGGGATTCGGCACGGAATATATGCATTGCGCCCGTATTGCTTGCAGGGATAACTGCTAAAACAAACACTAAAACGCCCATACCACCGATAAAGTGGCTATAAATTCGCCAAAAATTCGCGCTCTTTGATACTGCTTCAACGTTCCCTAATACCGTTGCTCCCGTCGTGGTAAAGCCCGAAACCATTTCGAAAAAAGCATCGAAAAAGTAAGGGATTTCACCGTTTATAACGAAAGGCAAACACCCGACTAAAGACATCAATATCCAAGATAGCGCAACTATTACGAAGCCTTCTTTTGCATATATAGACTTGTCTTTTAATTTTATTAACGATAACGGAAGCCCAACGGCTAAAAGCCCTGCCATAGGCAATACGTAGCCTAAATACGTGCCTTCAGCATTTATTAAACTTACCGCTAAGGGGGCGAGCATTAAGATTGCTTCAATAAGCAAAACCCTACCCAATATGTTTACTATAAGTTTATAGTTCATAATTTATCTCAAAATTTGGTTAAGTTCGGTAATCTTTCTGTTTGCAACGATAACTATAACCCTATCGCCTATTTCAAGCGCTGTATCACCCTTAGGAAGAACGTGTTCAGTTCCCCTAACGATTGCGCCTATAATTATATCTTTATATAGTTTTAAGTCACGAAGTTTTTCACCGTGCGGGAAGTTTTCACTAACCACAAATTCAAGCGCTTCGACGTTGTCTCCAAACTTATAGAGTCTTCTTACGCCGTCTCCCGAACTTGCTTGCATAGAACGAACGTACTTAAATATATAGTTTGCAATAACCGTGTATGGTGTAACAATAGAGTCAAGCCCTAAAATTCCCGCCATATCGATTACTGATTTTCTATCAAGTTTTGTTATAACCTTTTCTACACCAAGTTGTTTTGCGTAGAGTGAAACCATTGCGTTTTCTTCGTCTACACCAGTTAAGGTGATGCACGCGTCAGAATTTTCTAACTTTAATTCTTGTAAAAGTGATTGGTCGCTTCCGTCACCTAATAAAACTTCAGCATTTGGAATTGCATTTACAAGTTCTACGCAACGTTCTTCTCTATTTTCTACGATTTTAACTTCGATACCGTGTGATAAAAGTTCTTGAGCAAGATAATAGCCTATCTTTCCACCGCCTATAATAAACACGCTTTTAACGGGTTTTTTAAACATGTGAAGTTTTTTGCAAAAAATGGTGATTTCCGATTCTTTTGATAAAACCGAAACTCTATCCCCTTCTCTAATAACGAAGTCGCCAAGCGGGATAAATATTTCTTCGTCCCTTTTCACCATAGCGAAAATTACCCTGCTATCGTATTCCTTAACGATTTGCATAACCGTTTTGTCGACCATGGGGTTATCGCCTTCCACAACGAACTCGGCAAGAGATACTTTGCCGTCCGCAAAACTTTCTACGTTTATTGCCGAAGGGAATTTTAATACTTTAGAGATTTCTTTTGCCGTTCTATACTCTGGGTTAAATAGCGCGTCTAAAGAAATCAATTCTTTAACTGAAGATAATTCTTTGTTATACTCTGGGTCCCTTACTCTTGCAACCGTATACTTTGCGCCTAAACTCTTTGCTAGTATAGAGCAAATTACATTAACTTCATCGTGCGCGGTGCACGCTAAAAAGAAGTCCGCGGTAGGAACGCTTGCTTCGGATAATATTTCACGGCTTACACCGTTTCCAACTATACCTTTCACGTCGTATTTATTAACGATTGTTTCGACTTTTTTAGCGTCTTTATCGATAATAACTACGTCGTGCTTTTCTTTTATTAAGTTTTCAATTAAAGTTTCGCCGACTTTACCGGCACCGAGAATAACTAATTCCATACATCTAATCTTATCACTATCGCATTAAAAAGTCAAATAAATACCATACCTAAAGGATTTTACAACAAAACAAAAAACAGACCGAATTTTCGGTCTGTTTTTATTGATTAGTCAACTAATTCGATGATTGCTACTTCAGCAGCGTCACCCTTTCTGGGTCCTAACTTGTAAATTCTGGTGTAGCCACCGCCTTGTCCTTTTTCTTCTTTACGAGCTGCATACTTGGGAGCATATTCGTCGAAGATCTTTTCGATAAGCGGATATTTGATATCTTTAGTTCTCTTCTTGAAGTCGGGTTTGCTTTCTTTGAAGCCCTTTACTTCTTGAAGATCGTTAACCAAGGTCATGATTTTTCTTCTTGCGTTAAGTTTTTTTACACCATCTTTAACTAAGGTCTTAGAAACGTCTTTACCCTTAGCGTCTTTAACAACAACTTCGGTTTCAACGGTATCGGTATAAGTCTTTACTGCAAGGGTGATAATCTTTGCTACGTAAGAAGCAACTTCTTTTGCTCTTGCTTCGGTAGTTTCGATTTTTCCGTGCCATAAAAGTGCGGATGCTTGGTTTTTAATAAGCGCTAATCTTTGCGTTGCGTTTACGCCTAATTTTCTTTCCATTTGTTTAGTCCTCCTTCTCTTTGAGCTTCAAGCCTAAACTTACGAGTTTAGCAATAACCTCGTCAAGAGATTTCTTGCCCAAGTTGCGGACTTTAAGCATATCGTCTTCGGTTTTTTTGGTTAAGTCTTCTACAGTGTGAATATTCGCTCTCTTTAAGCAGTTGTAAGAACGTACTGATAAATCCATTTCTTCAATGGTCATCTCTAAAATCTTAATCTTCTTATCTTCTTCCGGAGGTACTAATATTCCAATATTACCTACTTCGGATAAGGATACGAACATTCTGATGTGTTCTTCTAAAATCTTTGCTGCAAGGCTAACGATATCTCTTCCAGAGAAAGCACCGTTCGTCCATACTTCCAACGTGAGTTTGTCGTAATCTACGCTTTGTCCTACACGGGTTGCTGAAACGTTATAACTTACTTTCTTTACAGGGGTAAAGATACTGTCTATAGCGATATTGTCGATGATATCGGTTTTGTGCATGTCAGCGCCTTGATATCCTCTACCTCTGCCGATGGTAAGTTCCATATCGATCTTTCCACCTTCGCCAACGGTACAAATGTATTGGTCGGGGTTGAGTACTTCAATTTCGCTATCGCATTCAATATCGCCTGCTTTTACTACTGCAGGTCCTTCTTTATAAAGTCTTACGGTCTTTACGTAATCGGTTTCTAAAGAAGTGGTCTTGATGTTTACGCATTTTAAGTTAAGAATAATTTCAGTCACGTCTTCCTTAACACCTTCTACTGCTGAGAATTCGTGCTTAACGCCTAAATCTTCAGAGAATTTGATGTTGGTGATAGCCGCACCGGGAAGTGCTGAAAGCAAAATTCTTCTTAATGCGTTTCCTATGGTTAAACCGAAGCCCTTTTCCAAAGGTTCTACTACGATTTTAACATAACTTTTTTCTTCGTTTTCTTCCACTGCTATTTTTGGCATTTCAATTTCCATCATAAGAAAATTTACCTCCTAATAGTTTTGATATAAACCTATGCAGGAATTCTTGTAAAAGCGTGGATTTCTCTTACTTTCCCCCTGCAAAGGTCCATCAAATTTTTTATTTTTTTATTTAATTATTTCGAATACAATTCGATGATCATGTGTTCAGCGATGTTGCTGTCAATGTCTTCTCTTTGCGGAAGGGCAATAATTTTACCTTCTAAGGTTTCAGGGTTGAATTCTAACCACTTGGGCATGTTGCCAACCTTCATTTGCTTAATTTCAGCAAAATATTTGTTGTCCTTCTTGGTTTCTTTAACTGCGATAACGTCGCCAACCTTTACCGAGAACGATGCGATGTTTACGTTCTTACCGTTTACGGTGAAGTGTGCGTGGGTTACGAGTTGACGTGCTTGTGAACGTGAAGAACCGATTCCCATTCTGTAAATAACGTTGTCAAGTCTTCTTTCTAAGAGTGAAAGCATGTTTTCACCGGTGATACCTTTCATTCTATCAGCCTTTTCATAATACTTTCTGAATTGACCTTCTAATACACCGTAAATTCTCTTACATTTTTGCTTTTCACGAAGTTGAAGTCCGTATTCGGAAATCTTCTTTCTTCCCATACCGTGCTGACCGGGAGCAACGGGTCTTTTATCAAATGCGCAAACACCCTTATAGCATCTTTCGCCCTTTAAGAAAAGTTTGCAACCTTCACGTCTGCATAAACGACATTTAGATTCTGTATATTTAGCCATTTTTTATTTCCTCCGTTATACTCTACGTTTTTTGGGCGGTCTGCAACCGTTGTGGGGGATGGGTGATACGTCTTGAATCAAAGTCACTTCCATATCGCAGTTTGCGAGTGCTCTGATTGCTGATTCTCTACCTGCACCGGGGCCTTTAACGTATACTTCTACTTGGCGCATACCTTGTTCTCTTGCAATCTTACCTGCAGTTTCTGCTGCTTGTTGTGCTGCAAAAGGAGTGCTCTTTCTTGAACCCTTAAAGCCCAAGCTTCCTGCACTTGACCAAGATACAGTGTTGCCTTGCATATCGGTAATTGTAACGAGTGTGTTGTTGAAAGACGCTTGAATGTGTACTTGACCTTTGTCAACTCTCTTTACGTCTTTACGCTTTTTAACTATCTTCTTAGCTGCTGCCATTATCAATTACCTCCGATTATCTACCAGCCGTCTTTTTCTTAGCGACGGTACGACGAGGACCTTTTCTGGTTCTCGCATTTCTCTTGGAACTCTGTCCACGAACGGGAAGGTTCTTTCTGTGACGAACACCACGATAGCAACCTATTTCAATCAATCTCTTGATGTTAAGGCTTACTTCGCTTCTTAAATCACCTTCTACGTGAAGGTTATGTTCGATATATTCTCTTAATTTTGCTACATCGTTTTCACTTAAGTCTTTAACTCTCGTGTCGGGATCTACGCCCGTTTCACTGATGATTTTCTTTGCCGTTGCAAGTCCGATTCCGTATATATACGTTAAACCGATTTCTACTCTCTTGTTGTTAGGCAAATCAACGCCGGCTATACGTGCCATGCAAATACCTCCGTATTTTTTTCTTTTATTGTTTTTTATATATGTTAATGCTAGACCCGTTTTCGCTTTGGAATGTAAACTACTAACTCTGGTCTTGCGGTTATTTTCTACTTTTTCCTTGCGGAATCAGTTTTTATTAACCTTGTCTTTGTTTGTGGCTCTTGTTTTTAGAACAAATAACCATTACTTTTCCGTTTCTTTTAATAACTTTGCACTTGTCGCACATAGGTTTTACAGACGGTCTTACTTTCATTTTTTTATCTCCTTTGGAATTTGTTTATGCTTTAGTTCTTACTACGCCAGGTTATTCTGCCTTTGGTTAAGTCGTATGGACTCATTTCCAATTTAACGCTATCGCCCGGTATGATTCTGATATAGTGCATACGTAGTTTGCCCGATATGTGTGCATCGATGATATGTCCGTTTGAAAGTTTAACCTTAAACTTTGCATCGGGTAATGCTTCGACTACTACGCCTTCTGTTTCTATAACGTCGTCTTTCGACACAAAACTATTCCTCCTATGATTTTTGTTGAACGTTTTTTAGCTTTCGGTATAAATTTTTGTTGCCGATTGCTAATCCGTTCGATATTTTTTCGGTTATATCTTGCGACATTTCCGAATTTACCTTGATTAAATGTTTTAAGCTTTTCTTTTTGGGGCTATCTGTCTTTCTAGTTTTTCCGTTTGCTATAAAGCAAAACTTTTCACAAACTTCTAAAACCACAAAGGCTTGCCCTTTATCTCTACCGGCTAAACATATCACAGTATCGCCGACCGAAATATTTTTCATAACTCACCTTAAAGCGTAAGGATTTCCACGCCGTTATCGGTTATTGCCACGGTGTTTTCGTAGTGAGCCGAAGGTCTTCTATCCTTCGTCTTAACACCCCAGCCGTCCGGCATAAAGTCTACTTGGTAGACGCCGGCGTTTATCATCGGCTCTATCGCGATTGTCATTCCCGATTTAAGCCTTATGCCCGTTCCCTTCTTTCCGTAGTTCGGAACTGATGGGTCTTCGTGCATTTCTCTTCCGATACCGTGCCCTACAAGTGCTCTAACCACCGAGAATCCGTTTGCCTCCGCATGAGATTGAACGTAATATCCAATATCACCCAAAGGCGTTCCGTCTCTCAAATGTTCTACCGCATTAAAGAAACATTGTTTAGTCACTTCGACAAGTTTTTTCTTTTCTTCTGATACTTCGCCAACCATAAAGGTTCTTGCTGCATCACCTTGCCAACCGTTATAAATCACTCCGACGTCAACGCTTACTATTTGTCCGCTTTTGATAACCACGTCTTTAGACGGGATACCGTGCACGACCATTTCGTCTATCGAAGTACATATCGATGCGGGATAACCAGAATATCCTAAAAAGGAAGGGGTCGCTCCGCAAGACTTTATATAGTCGTAGGCAATCTTATCTAAATCTTTAGTAGTCATGCCTTCGCGAATACTTCTCTCGATAAGGTCTAAAACGTTTTTAGTAAGCCTGCCCGCTTCTCTCATCTTTTCGATTTCCGCAGGCGTTTTAATCGTTATCATTTTAACCTAAAACCTTGACAATGTCGTTAAAAACTTCTTTTATCTCTTTATTACCGTTTACGCTGAGTATCTTTCCCTTGTCGGTATAATAATCAACTAACGGTGCGGTTTGCGTCCTGTATACCGCAAGTCTTTCTTTTACGGTTTCAGGATTATCGTCTTTTCTTATCGTAAGTTCACCGCCACAGTTTGGGCAAGTGCTTACGTTTCCGATAAAATCGATATGGAAAGATTCATTACATTTTGAACAATTTCTTCTTCCCGTTATTCGTCTTTCTATCTTTGAAAGGTCTACTTCTAAGTTAATTACTACTTCGGGGGCTGAGAAACTCTCTAAAGCTTCTGCTTGAGCGACGTTTCTCGGAAACCCGTCTAGTAGATACCCGTTTTTGCAATCGGGTTTACTTAATCTGTCTTTAACGAGTTCGACGGTAAGATCGTCGGGACAAAGTCTTCCTCCGTCCATGGCTTCTCTTACCTTTATGCCGAGCTCGGTATTGTTTTTCATATTTTCCCTAAATATATCACCCGTTGAAATATGGGGTAAATTATATCTTTCGGAAATATAGGCTGCCTGCGTGCCTTTCCCACTGCCAGGTGCACCCAATAAAATTACTTTCATTTTATTTCAAGAATCCCTTATAGTTCTTCATCATGATTTGTGATTGTAATGCTTGTTCGAACTCAAGTGCTACTGAAACTATAATCAAAAGTCCGGTTGCGCTGAATACGTTAACTAAACTTTGGTCTACAGCCTTGAAGATTATCGAAGGTATTAACGCTACCAATGCTAAGAATATTGCTCCGAAAAGGGTGATTCTATTTGATACCCTACGCAAGTAATCCGCAGTGGGCTTACCAGGACGTGTGCCGGGGATAAATCCACCGTTGCCTTGAATACTCTTGCTTATATCGTCAGGATTGAATTGGATTTGATTGTAAAAATACGAGAAGAATAAAATCAACACGCAAAGTACAACCATGTATACCCAAGATCCTGCACCCATATTAGCACTCCACCAGTTGTCAGGGCTTGCGCCAACTAAGTTAATGATAAGATCGGGGAAGGAAAGTATTGCATAAGCAAAGATTAAAGGCATAACGCCTGATGCGTTTACTTTAATCGGAATATGCGTTGACTGTCCACCATACATCTTTCTACCCTTAACTTGTTTAGCGTATTGAACGGGAATCTTTCTTTCAGCATCGTTAACAGTGACGATTGCGCCGAAAATTAAAACTGCCGCTACGATAAACCCTAAAAGAACCCAGATAGAACTGTCAGTCCAGTTTTGGAAAAGTCCTAAAATTGCAGTACCTGCAGTAGATAAGATACCTACGAAGATCAACATAGATATACCGTTTGATACACCGTAGTCGGTAATTCTTTCACCAAGCCACATAGTGAGCGCTGCGCCCGCTACGTAAACTATTACCAAGAACGCATAACTTAAATATTCTAAGAATACGCTGTTTCCTGCAGTATTGAAGATTGCGGTCGTATCGATTGAACCGATAAAGCCTGCAATAATACCGATTGCTTGTGCAATAGCAAGTACTAAGGTTAAAATTCTGGTGTAAGCGTTTATTCTCTTTCTTCCTTCTTCACCTTGCTTAGAAAGTCTTTCTAATGCAGGGATACCGACGGTTAAAAGTTGAATAATAATCGATGCATTGATATAAGGTCCTATACCCATAGCAAAGAACGTGCCGTATTGCAACGCTCCGCCTGATACCGCGCTCATAATGTTTAAGAAGTTATAACTATCTAAACCTTCAAACATCGTGACGCCGGGAACGGGGATATAGCAACCAATTCTATACACGAATAATAATGCAATAGTAATTAGTATTTTGCGTCTAACTTCTTTGATCTTAAACGCATTAACTATTGTTTGCCACATTTTAGCCTCCCTTTAAAGTCGGGTTAGATTTGTTCTACCGTACCGCCGACTTTTTCGATTGCTTCTTTAGCTGAAGCAGAGAAACTGGATGCCTTTACGGTCAATGCCTTGGTAAGACTTCCGTTTCCTAAAACTTTTAAGCCTACGCCGTCTTTAACGAGTTTAATAAGTCCGTTATTTGCGAGCGTTTCGATATCTACTACCGAACCTGCTTCAAAGTTTTCAAGTACAGAAAGGTTTACAATACTGTAAGTTTTTCTGAAATGATTGTTGAATCCACGTTTGGGAATTCTTCTGATTAAAGGCATTTGACCGCCTTCAAATCCGGGACGAACTCCGCCACCGCTTCTTGCCCATTGTCCTTTATGTCCCTTACCACTGGTTTTGCCGAGGCCAGAACCAATTCCTCTACCAAGTCTTTTCTTGGAAGTGGTTGCGCCTTCTGCGGGACTTAATGTATCTATTCTCATTTTTTTGCTCCTTTTGAACGATTCGTTAAGTTGAAAATTATACTCTTTCTACTTTAACGAGATATTTAACCTTGTCAATCATACCGAGTATCGAAGGGGTTTCGTCGAATACTTTGAACGAATTAATCTTTTTAAGTCCCAACGCTTCTACTACCTTTTTGTGATTCGGTAAAATTGCAATCGTACTTTTAACAAGCGTGACTTTAATTTTTGCCACTTGGGTTTTTGCCTTTGCCATAAAAAGTATCCTCCTTAACCGTTGATTTCTTCAACAGACTTGCCACGGATTGCAGCAATTTCTTCTGCCGTTCTCAACGCTTTCAAACCTTCGATTGCTGCCTTTACGCAGTTGATCGGGTTGTTGGTGCCGTGAGATTTAGTTCTGATGTTCTTAATACCTACTGCTTCCATTACCGCACGAACGGGACCGCCTGCGATAACACCGGTACCTTCTTCAGCCGGCATCATGTATACGAAACCTCTGCCAAACTTTCCAAGTACTTCGTGGGGGATACTAGTTCCCAAAAGCGAGCACTTAAACATGCTTTTCTTTGCCTTTGCGGTAGCCTTATCGATTGCTTCCGGAACTTCAGTTGACTTTCCGAGTGCGCATCCTACTCTACCTGCACCGTCGCCTACTACAACGAGTGCTGCAAATCTCATATTTCTTCCGCCCTTAACAACCTTAGTGACACGGTTGACAGCGATAAGTTTTTTAATTAAACCGTCGTTTTCTTCCGATTTTCTCGGCGCTCTATTATTTTCTCTTGCCATTTTCGTTTTCTCCTTGTTTTATTAAAACTCTAAGCCGCCCTTTCTCGCACCGTCTGCTAATGCAGCGACACGGCCCGTGTAAAGATATCCGCCTCTATCAAATACGATGGCTTTTATCTTTTTCGACTTTGCTTTCTTTGCAAGAAGTTCGCCTACAGCAAACGCCTGCGCCTTTTTATCCATACCTTCGAAAGTTCCTTTAAGTTCTTTTGAAAGCGTAGATGCAGTGACTAAGGTTACACCCTTTACGTCGTCAATAATTTGAGCGTAAACGTGGTTAAGAGTTCTATAAACCGAAAGTCTAGGTGCACTTGCAGTGCCTTTAACTTTGGCTCTTACTCTTTTATGTCTTCTCTTTCTATCAATGTTTTTGTTGATTTTCGTAATCATTTTATTTCTCCTGATTTAATAACTTTTCGCGCTTATATTTTTAAGCGCACTCGGCAGACACGTCACGAAAAAACGTGTCCACTAAAAGCACTTTAAATTTTAGCCTTTCGAACCTGCTGCCTTACCAACCTTACGTTCGATTACTTCATCGCTGTAGCGAATTCCGTATCCGTGGTAGGGTTCGGGTTCTCTAATGCCACGTACGATTGCTGCAAATTGTCCAACCTTTTCTTTGTCGATACCCTTTACTACGATTTCAGTAGCGCTGGGGCAATCTAAAGAAATGCCTTCGATTTCAGCAACTTCTACGGGGTGTGAAAAGCCTACGTTGAGTACTACTTTGTTGCCTTGCTTAGCAACCTTCCAACCTACACCGTGTACGATAAGGGTTTTTGCATAACCTTCGGTTACGCCCTTAATCATATTTGCGCAAAGTGCTCTATATAAGCCGTGTTTTGCTTTGGTAGGACCTTGATCGTTTGCTCTGGTAAATTTAAGTACGTTTGCTTCAATTACCGGAGTAATGATAGGATCATAAACTTGACTTAAAGTTCCCTTAGGTCCTTTAACGGTGATTACGTTGTCTTTTGCTTCTACCGTTACGCCGGCAGGAATATCAATTATAGCATTACCAATTCTTGACATAATTTCTTACCTCCTACCATACGTAAGCGAGTACTTCGCCGCCCTGATGGGCTTTCTTTGCTTCTTTACCGGTCATGATACCCTTGGAAGTGGATAATATTGCAATACCCAAACCGCCAAGAACTTGGGGTACTTCGTCAGCACCTACGTATACTCTTAAACCGGGTTTACTAATTCTCTTTAATCCGCTGATAACTTTCTTACCATTTTCGTATTTGAGAGTGATTACTATCGTTCCCTGTACGCCTTCTTCAAACTTAACGTCTGAAATATAGCCTTCCTTAAGTAAGATATCGGCAATAGCCTTCTTCGTGTTGGAAGCGGGAATTTCTACTGTTTCGTGCTTCGCAGAAATCGCATTTCTGATTCTGGTAAGCATATCTGCAATAACGTCTGTCATTATTCTTTCCTCCTTTACCAACTTGCCTTTTTAACGCCGGGGATTTGTCCCTTGTAGGCAAGGTTTCTGAAGCATATACGGCAAATACCGTACTTACGGAGAACCGCGTGGGGACGTCCGCAGATACTGCATCTGGTATAAGCTCTGGTGGAATATTTAGCAGGTCTTTGCTGCTTATTTATCATTGCTTTTTTAGCCATTTTATAAACTCCTTATAACCTTACTTGCTTGCGAAAGGCATTCCGAGAAGGTTGAGTAATTCTCTTGCTTCTTCGTCAGTCTTAGCGGTCGTAGTGAAACAAATATCGAAACCTCTAATCTTTTCTACTTGATCGTAAGAAATTTCGGGGAAGATAAGTTGTTCTTTTACGCCCATTGCATAGTTTCCTCTACCATCGAAGGACTTCTTTGATACGCCACGGAAGTCTCTAACTCTGGGAAGTGCGATTGATACGAATTTATCAAAGAATTCGTACATTCTCGTTCCACGAAGGGTGACTTTCATACCTACGCTTTGTCCTTCTCTGATCTTAAAGTTTGCAACAGATTTTTTAGCCATCGTTAATACGGGTTTTTGACCTGCAATGAGTTTGAGTTCTTCTTGTGCTTGTTGAACGCTCTTTGCGTTGTCCTTTACGTCACCCAAACCGGAGTTGATGGTGATTTTAACAAGTTTAGGTACTTGGTTAACGTTCTTATAACCGAACTGTTTTACAAGTGCCGGAACTACGTTTTTAACGTATAATTCTTTAACTCTATTCGGAGTCTTCTCGGTTGCAGTTTCTTTAGCAACCTGAGTCTTCTTTTCTGCCATTATTCATTACCTCCGTTAATTGCTTGCTTCGGAAGTTTCTTCCGTAGCCTTTTTGGTCTTTCTCTTGGTAGCCTTTTTAACTTCTTTGGCTTCCTTTCCTGCGTCTAAGATAGCGCCACATTTTTTGCATACGCGAACTTTTTTGTCGCCTTCTACTTTATAAGCAATTCTGGTTGCCTTGTTGCAAGTGGGGCAAACTACTAATACGTTGCTTGCATCAATTGCACCTGATTGGTTTTGAATTGAACTTACTTCTTGTGCGCTTCTAGCTTTTTTGTGCTTCTTTTGAACGTTTACGCCGTCCACAACTACCTTATTGGTTTTGGGGATAGCTACTAAAACTTTCGCAGTTTTTCCGGCATCTTTACCCGTTAAAACCAAAACTGTATCGTTCTTTTTAACTTTCATATTCAGTCTCCTTATAACACTTCGGGAGCAAGAGAGATTATACGCATATAATCTTTATCTCTCAATTCTCTTGCGATCGGCCCAAAGATACGGGTGCCTTTCGGCTGTTTTTGAGCGTCGATAATAACTGCTGCATTTTCGTCAAATCTTACGTACGTTCCGTCTTTTCTTCTTACACCAGAAGTACTTCTAACGATAACTGCCTTTACTACGTCGCCTTTCTTTACTGCACCGCCGGGGGTTGCAGTCTTTACGCTTGCTACTATTACGTCACCGATGTTGCCGGTTCTTCTGAAAGAGCCACCGAGCACTCTAATACACATCAGTTCTTTTGCACCGGAGTTATCCGCTGCTTTCAATCTTGATTGCGGTTGTATCATATCTCTGCCCCTCCTTACTTAGCCTTTTCGATGATTTCTACTACTCTCCAGTTCTTGTCCTTAGAGAGTTTTCTCGTTTCAGCAATTAAAACCTTGTCGCCGATTCCGCATTGGTTTGCTTCGTCGTGCGCTTTGAATTTATGGGTCTTTTTTACCGTCTTTTTGTATAGAGGGTGTTTATATCTTTCTTCGATGGATACTACAACTGTCTTATCCATTTTGTCAGAAACTACAATACCAACTCTTTCTTTTCTTAAATTTCTTTCCATAATTTAATACTCCTACGCCTTAGCCTCTATTTCCCTTTGTCTCAAAATGGTCTTTACCTTTGCAATGTCTTTCTTGCAAGTGTTAAGGGATGCGGGGTTTTCAAGTTGACCAATTGCGTGACGGAAACGAAGGTTAAACAATTCTTCTTTAAGTTCTTTAAGTTTAGTGTTTAATTCGTCTACCGTTAATTCGTGAAGTTCTTTCGTTTTCATTAACCTTCACCGCCTTCTTCTTTTATTTGTTCGGCTACCGTTTCTTTTTTAACAAACTTGGTCTTTACAGGAAGTTTGTGTCCTGCAAGACGCATAGCCTCTTTTGCGATATTTTCGGGGATTCCTGACATTTCGAACATTACTCTACCCGGTTTTACTACCGCTACCCAGTATTCTACTGAACCTTTACCGCTACCCATACGGGTTTCAGCCGGTTTCTCGGTAATGGGCTTATCCGGGAAAATTTTAATCCAGACCTGTCCGCCTCTCTTAATATAACGGGTCATGGCAATACGGGCAGCCTCAATCTGATTCGAGGTGATCC
>CAJMCT010000012.1 GCA_905211955.1 uncultured Eubacteriales bacterium
ATTGTTTTAGATAGCCAAGTTAAAATACTATGCACTTCGGTTAAAACTTTAGAAAAACCCGAAAGAGCAATTTTAGTTATCCCCGATTTTGAAAAGGGGGTAGACTTTGCGCTTCTAAAAGCGCTTGCCGACCAAGGTTATTTGGCTTTAAGCGTTGATCTATCGGGCGAGCAAGAAGGGAAAAACCGTTATACCGTTTATCCTAAGAACGTGGAATACGCAAACTATCAGTTAGCAAAGGACAAACTCTTTTCGGTTGAAAAGGACGTTTTGAAAACTTGCTGGTACGAGTGGGACTGTGCTGTAAAATACGTTTTAGAATATCTATCTAAAAACTTAAAGATAAAAGACGTGGGTTTAATCGGTGTTGGAAAGGCAGGGACTGTTTTATGGCACGTTCTTGCAAACGAAAAGAAAGTTCGTTTTGGCGTATCTATTCTAAACGCAGGTTGGGAAACTTATTTAAACTACGATAAGTTCGATAGCGAAACCCCTTCTAACTTTACCGACGAGCAAGTAAAGTATTTAGCGGGCATAGAAGCGCAAGCATACGCGCCCTACGCAACTTGCCCCGTTCTAGTTTTATCGGCAACTAATTCTTTTTATTTTGATTGCGATAGGGTTATGGATACCGTTTCAAGAGTTAAAGAAAATTATTACTCTGCGTGCGACTTTTCGGTAAACTATTCAGATTGCGTTAGCAACAAGGCGTTTTTAAACCTTTTATATTTTGCCAATAAGTGTTTTGAAGAAAAAGGAAAACCCGAACTTCCCGAATACCCCGATATTAAGTGTGATATTCGTGATAAGGCCCTAAAGGTAAACGTTTGCGCTTGTGAAAAGGATTTAAAAACCCTTTCGGTTTATGCTAGCGAGCAAACCTTAACGCGTGATAGACGCGCTTGGTTTAAGTTTGGCGAAGCATCGGTAGATCAATGCGCAAACGGAGAGTTTACCTTTGATTTCGTTCCTTACGAAGAAACGAGTTTGGTTTTATTTTTCGCAAAAGCCGAGTACGAGAGCGGTTATACGGTAAGTTCGTATATCGTACGCAAAAAATTAGAAAAAGACGAAGTGCAAAGAAAATATAAGACGGGAATAGTTTGTTCGCCGAGAGCGGAATTTTCCGAAAGTGTTTTTGCACCCGATAAAACCAATGCCCTTGCTTCGTTTATAGACGTTTCGGGCGATTGCGAAATTAAAACGGTTGTTGGACCTATGGGTATACAAGGCATTAGTTGCGATAGGGGACTTAAGACGTTTAAGATAAACTCTAAAAAAGACAAACCGCGTGAAGACGCTATTTTGGTAATGGACGTAAGTTTAGTAAAAGACGGACAGTTTACGGCAACGTATTTATCGGAAGGCGCAAACGGTGAAATTACCGAGTACACTTACGTTGTACCACTTTTGGGCGGAGATTTGTGGCATAACTTAAAAATAGAGTTAAACCGCTTTAAGTCTATAGAAGGTAGACTACTTAAAAGTTATGACACAGTGGTTGCGGTAAAGTTTAACGCGGACCAAAAGTTTTTGATAAATAACGTACTCTTTTTGTGATATGGAAATTAAAGTAGACGGAATAATAACCGCAAAGAAAAAACACGCTTGCGGTGGAAATACGTGGATAGTAAAGCGCACGGGGGCGGACGTAAAACTTGCCTGTCAAACTTGTGGAAGAACGCTTTTTATGTCTTACGACGAGATTAAAAAAATAACCCTTAAATATCAGGACGGAAATTAGGTTAATGACTAAAATTTTTAACAGCCTTTGGGAAACTAAATATAAAGAGCAAAGATCGGACAGGAGAACGACGCTAGTTGGTGCCGTTATCATTTCGGTTATGATTTTTGTTATTTACCTAACGATGTTCGTGTTTTTTAGTGTTGAAGTTTCTGGTGCATCTATGCAAAGCACTCTCTTTGACGGAGACACTTTGATAGTAAATAAAACCGCTACCGCCGACTACGGCGATATAGTAATCATAAACAAGCAAGGCAAAACCGATTATTGGGTTGTAAAAAGAGTAATCGGGCTTGGCGGTGATACCGTAGAGATTAAAAAAGACGGTTGCGTTTATCTTAACGGCGAAAAATTAGAAGAAGAATACTTAGACGATTTTCAAACGACTAAACTGAACCTTGGCGAATACGGATACGAAAAGTGGGTGCTAGAAGAAAATGAGATTTTCTATCTTGGCGATAACAGGTTAAACAGTACCGACTCTCGTATTGCAGGGCCTTGCAAAACGGGTGACGTAGTTGGGGTTGTAGAAGATTGGTCTATATCTATTAAAAATTTACTTAAAGATTTTTCCGATTGGTTTACGGGGCTTTTCTAAAAGGTGAAAAATGATTGATTATTTTGTAAAAAGCGAATATGAAAAGGCAAAAAGGCAAAAAACGCGCGTACTTTTAGGGTATCTTGCGGTTTTAGCAGTATTTATTGCTTTTGCAGTCTATATGCTTATATTCTACATAAGACTTCCTTATCAGTCGCCAAAAATTTCTACGGTTAAGTGGATAGTTTATCCTATAACCATTGTTTTCGTGTTCTTTTCATTTTTGTACTTAGGGATTCCTTTCAAAAAAATTAAAAGATACGTAAACTTTTGCCACAACCTAGTGTTTGGCTTAAAAGAAGAAACGACGGCGGAATTTTTTGAATACCAAGACGTTTTACAAGATAAAGACGGTGTGGACTGTAAATCGTTAGTCTTTTTAGAGTGGAACGAACGCAAAAAGGACTACTTTGAAAGAAAAGTTTTAGTTTTTAACGAAAGAGAGTTTCCTGAAATACCTGATAAAGCAAGGGTAAAATTCATTACGCAAGGTAATTTTTTAATATCATACGAAATTATAGAAGATTAAAAAACAAAAGGAGTAAAAAATGAAAGCAATAGTCACAGTAATAGGAAAAGACAAACCGGGTATAATTGCAAAGGTAGCAACACTTTTATCAGATAACGGTGTCAATATCGAAGATATAAGTCAAACCATAGTTCAAGGCAACTTCACTATGATAATGCTTTGCGACCTTAAAAACAGCGAACTAAGAATCCCCCAACTAAAAGAAAAAGCAGAAGTTTTAGGTAGCGAAATAGGTGTGTCTATTCGCGTTCAGCACGAAGATATTTTTAACGCAATGCACAAGATTTAATTAGGTGACGTTATGCTTTTGAAAAACGAAATTATTGAAACTATAAACATGGTGGAAAAAGAACACTTTGACGTTCGTACCATCACTATGGGCATAAACCTTTTGCCTTGCATTAGAGATAGTGCAGAAGAAACTTCAAGGCTTGTTTACGACAGAATTTGCAAAAAAGCCGAAAACATTGTAAAGGTTGCAAGTGATTTGGGCGCGGAATACGGTATTCCGATTATAAATAAGCGTGTATCCATTACCCCTGCGAGTATGCTTACCGCAAACTTCGTTGGCAAGGAAGTAGTGCTTGCAAAAGCGCTAGACAACGCGGCAAAAACTGTTGGCGTTGATTTCCTTGGCGGATATTCCGCACTCGTTCATAAGGGTATGACGAGTTTTGAACGTTCTTTTATAGAAAGTATCCCCGAAGCCCTTTCGGTGACTGATAGACTTTGTTCTTCGATAAACGTTGGTAGCAGTAAGTCGGGAATCAATATGGACGCCGTAAAACTTATGGGTGAAATCGTTAAAAAGACGGCACAAAACACTAGTAATACCGATGGGCTTGGCGCAGCAAAACTAGTTGTGTTTTGCAATGCGGTAGAAGATAATCCCTTTATGGCAGGTGCTTTCCACGGTGTAGGCGAAGCCGAAACCGTTATTAACGTAGGCGTATCGGGACCGGGTGTAGTACACCAAGCGTTAAAGCATGCTGAAGGCGCGTCTATCTCCGACGTTGCCGAGATTATTAAAAAGACAGCGTTTAAGATTACGAGAGCAGGGCAACTTATCGCGAAGGAAGCGTCAAAGCGCTTAGATGCCGAATTCGGTATAGTAGACTTATCATTAGCGCCCACTCCCGTAATGGGCGACTCAGTTGCGCATATATTAGAAGAAATGGGTTTAGAATCGGTAGGGTGTCACGGAACGACCGCCGCACTTGCTATGCTTAACGACGCGGTAAAGAAAGGTGGTGTTATGGCAAGCGGTAGCGTTGGCGGACTATCCGGTGCGTTTATCCCCGTTAGTGAAGATATCGGTATGATTAACGCGGCTATCAAAGGCTCTATCTCGCTCGATAAATTAGAAGCAATGACTTGCGTTTGTAGCGTAGGTATAGATATGGTTGCTGTCCCTGGGGATACCCCCGCAACCACCATTAGCGGTATTATTGCCGACGAAATGGCAATCGGTATGATTAACAACAAAACCACCGCGGTTAGAATTATTCCTGTACCCAACAAGACGGTTGGAGAAAGCGTGGAGTTCGGTGGACTTTTAGGCAGTGCGCCTATTATGAAGGTTTCGCCCTTTTCTTGCGAAAAGTTCGTAAGCCGTGGCGGAAGAATGCCCGCACCTATTCATAGCAATAAAAACTAAAACTTTCGGAGTGTAGAATTTTGGACTTTGGCAAATTGAAGATATTTACCAAAGCCAAAAAGATTGGGATAATGATTTTGTAAAGATAAATAAAGAAATAGATTTTTCGGAGTTTAGGGGCAAACTTTGCGACGCTAAACAGTTTTTAGCGTGCATGAAAAAGCAAGAGCGCGTAGGTAGAGTATTAGAAAAACTTTCAGTCTACGCAATGATGCTTCACGATACCGATACGGGAAATAGCGAATACGATTCTTTGGTTTCTAAGACTATGACGTTATCGGTAAAGTTTTCTTCAGAATCGGCGTTTATCGTTCCCGAACTAACTGCTTTATCTACCGAAAAACTAAACGAATATATAAACGACGAAAGTCTTAAAGATTACGATTACACTCTTAAATGTTTGTTGAAAGAAAAAGCGCACGTTCTATCCGAAAAGGAAGAAAAAATCCTTGCCGAAGGTTCAGACGCAATGTCTTCTTTTAGAGAGATTTTTACTAAGACCGATAACGCAGACCTTCCCTTAAAGACCATAACCCATAATGGCGAGAAGATAACTTTAAGCCACGGTGTTTACGGCGTACTTATGCACGACGACGATAGGGCTTTGAGAAGAAAAGCGTTCAAGTCCTATTATTCGTCTTACATCTCGCTTATGAACGTTATATCGTCTACCTACGTTGGTAGCGTTAAAAAAGACGTTTTCTATTCTAAGGTTAAAAACTATTCTTCGGCATTAGATAGGGCGCTTTCTCAAGAAGACGTTCCCATGGTTGTTTACGATAACCTTATAAAATCGGTATCTAGAGCACTTCCTATTCTTCACGACTATATGGCGTACAAGAAAAAGTGTTTAAACCTAAAAAACATGCACATGTATGACGTATACGTTCCGATAACCGAAAATGCCGAACTAAAACTACCTTACGACCAAGCCTATGACTTAGTGATTAAAGGGCTTGCACCGTTAGGGGCTGAATACGAAAAACTGTTAAGAAAGGCGCATGACGAAAGATGGATTTCCGTTTATGAAACAAAGGGAAAGCGAAGCGGTGCGTATAGCGTTTGTGTTTACGATACTCACCCATACGTACTATTAAACTACCAAAAGACCACGCACGACGTGTTCACGATAGCGCACGAAATGGGGCATAGCATACACTCTTATTTTTCTAACCGCACTCAGCCTTATGCAAAAGCCGACTACAAGATTTTCGTTGCCGAAGTTGCAAGCACGGTTAACGAAGTGTTGCTAGTTCGCTACCTATTAGAAAACGCAAAAGACCAAAAACTAAAAAAATACTTGCTATCCTATCTTATGGAAATGATAAGGACTACGCTATTTAGACAAACCCAGTTTGCCGAGTTTGAAGAGTATTCTCACTCGCAAATAGAAAAAGGCGAGCCTTTAACCAAAGACGGTATGTGCGAAAAGTATTTAGAACTAAACAAAAAATATTACGGAAACGCAGTCGTATCCGATAAAGAAATCAGTTATGAATGGGCAAGGATACCGCATTTTTATAGAGCGTTTTACGTTTATAAATACGCTACGGGCATAATATCGGCACTCGCTATTGCGGATAGAATTTTAAGTGAAGGCGAGCCCGCAGTACAAGATTACTTTAATTTTTTATCTTCGGGAGATTCTAATTCGCCCGTAGAACTACTAAAAATAGCAGGCGTAGATTTAACTACTGATAAGCCCTTTAAGTCCGCGTTCGAAACTTTTAAGAACGCATTAGAACAAATGAAAACCCTTTGATATACGGTAAGGAGAAAATTATGGCAAAGAAAGAAAAAACGGTTGGCAACGAACTTCCACACAGTTTAGATGCAGAACAATCTTTATTAGGTTGTATTTTAATGGACCCAAGGGTTCAATCGGATATAACCGCAAGTTTAAAAGAAGACGATTTTTATTATGAAGGTCACAAATATATCTTTTCGGCAATGAAAAAGATTATAGACCAAAACCGCCCATTAGACTTCGTCACGTTAGTAGACGCGTTAGAAAAACAAGGCACGTTAGAAAACGTTGGCGGTTTATCGTATATAACTAACCTTACTAACACTATGCCGTCTACCGCAAACTATAAGAGTTATTTAGGTATTGTTATGCGCGACAGCATGATGAGAAAGTTGATAAACGGTTCTATGGATATTATAGACGAGTGTAAGCAAAGCACGGATAAAGATTCCGCCATTGCTTTTGCCGAAAAAACCGTGTTTGATATTTCAAGCACCGCGGATACTAGCGAAGTGGAAAATATCAATAGTATTATCCCCGACGTTATGGTTAAACTTGACGAACTTTCTAAAAACAAGAGTGCGCTTCGCGGTATAAGGACCAAGTATAAAGGGCTTGACAAACTTTTAGACGGGCTTCATAAAAGTGACCTTATAATTTTGGCGGCACGTCCTGCGGTTGGTAAAACTTCGTTTGCAATGAATATCGTATCCAATATTGCAACGCAAGGTTATAACTGTGCGGTATTTTCGCTTGAAATGAGTAAAGAACAAATCGTTCAAAGACTTTTATGCTCGGTTGCAAACGTAAGCATGGAGCACGCGTCTAAGGGTGAAATGACTAAGTCCGAGTGGCTTAGAATATCCCAAGCAAAAGAAATACTTTATAAATCGAATATCTTTATAGACGATTCGGCAATGATTACCCCCCAACAAGTTTTATCTAAATGTAGAAGACTAAAAAGAAAGTTTGGGCTTGATATGGTAATGATAGACTACGTCCAACTTATGACGTCTAATAAAGAAAAGACGGCGGACAACCGTCAACAAGAAATTACCGATATATCTAGAAACTTAAAAATCTTAGCAAAAGAACTTAACGTTCCCGTTTTAGCACTTTCTCAACTATCCCGTGCGGTAGAAGCAAGAAAAGGCCGTCCGCAACTATCCGACCTTCGTGAATCGGGTGCAATCGAACAAGACGCGGACATCGTTATGTTTATACATAGACCTGATAGGGGCGCAACCGAAAAAGAACTTGCCGAAGGCAAGGTTAAAAAGAACGTTGCGGAAATTATTATTGAAAAGCACAGAAGCGGTCCTACCGGTGTGGTTGAACTCTACTTTAAGGGCGAATGCACGAAGTTCTTAAATATCGACGTAGAAACAGGAGAGCCTGAAGACGAAATAAAGGAAGAAAACGCACAAAAGCCTTCTAAAGAGACGGCTTCTTTGCCAGACGAAAAAGTAGTAAAGGACATAGACGACGAAATATTCTAATGATGGAAACTCTAATATTGCCTATAAGTAAAGAGAGTGTTAATAGAGCAAAAGAAATACTCTTAAGTGGCGGAGTAATCGGTATGCCCACCGAAACGGTTTACGGTTTAGCGGGGGTAGGGACCGATTCAAACGCGGTAAAAAAGATTTTTGAAGTTAAAGGAAGACCTTCAGATAATCCGCTTATCGCTCACGTGCACAAAGACTTTGATTTGAATAGGCTTGTAAAAATTGAAAGGGACTACGCGCTAAAACTTAAAGAAAAGTTTATGCCCGGCCCGTTAACTATGGTTTTTTATAGTAAGGGAATAGTTTGTAAAGAGGCGGTATGTGGCGGAGAAACTCTTGCGGTGAGAATTCCTTCGCACAAAGGATGCCAAATGCTATTAAAGGCTATCGATATGCCACTCGTTGCGCCTAGCGCAAACCTATCAAAGCACACTAGCCCCGTCACTGCAAACCACGTTTACACAGACCTAAACGGTAAGATTCCTCTAATCTTAGACGGCGGTAAGTGTTTGGGCGGAATAGAAAGCACGGTTTTAGACTGTACGGGCGAAGTGCCGAGAATACTTCGCGCAGGGCTAATAACCAAAGAAATGATAGAAGAAGTTGTTGGTGCTTGCGAGATTGCAATGCATAAAGACGGGGATAAAGTTCGTTCCCCAGGGGTAAAGTATAGACATTACCGTCCAAAGTGCGAAACGGCATTATTTTGTGAAGACCAACTTGAAGATATTAAAGCGCTTTATAAAGAGTGGAAAGAAAAAGGCAAAACCCCGTATATAATGTGTTCGAGCGAATACGCTAAAAACCTAAAAGGTTATAATCTTTTAGAACTTGGATTTACGGGCGAAGAAATTGCTTCAAACTTATACGATAAGTTATTAGAAGGGGAAAAGATTGCCGATATTATTATCGGTGTAGAAATGGGAATCGAAAGCGGTGTATATATGGGCATACTTAACCGTTTAAGAAAATCCTGTGGGTGAGAAAATGAAAAAAATTTGTTTCGTATGCACGGGGAATACGTGTAGAAGTCCTATGGCGGAAATAATACTTAAAAGCAAACTAAAACTTGCAGGTATTACGGACGTTAGGGTGACTAGCGCGGGGCTTTCCGCTACCAGTGGCGAAAAAATGAACCCAAAGTCGAGAACGGCGCTTAAACTTTTAGGGCTTAAAGGGTATTCTTTCAAGGCGAAAAACTTAAACCAAAAACTGCTTAAAGGCAGTGATTTGATAATTTGTATGACCAGATCGCAAAAAACGTATTTGGCGGGAGAAAAGAACGTTTACACGATGGACGAACTGACTGGGCTTGGAGATATTTTAGATCCATATGGCTTAGACCAAAGCGTATACGTACAAACTTCACACCAAATAGAAGATGCGTGCACGGTAATACTGACTAAAATTTTACAAGCAAAAGGAGAATAAAAAAATGAAAGTTGCAATAGGTTGTGACCACGGCGGAATTAACTTAAAACCCGCACTTATCGATTATCTTGAAAAGAACGGAATTGAATATAAAGATTTTGGTTGCTATGATAAAGCATCGGTAGACTACAACGATTACGGTGAAGCAGTTGCAAACGCAGTCGCAAACAAAGAGTTTGACTTCGGTATTTTAATTTGCGGAACAGGTATCGGCATGAGTATGGTTGCAAACAAAGTTAAGGGTGTTAGATGCGCACACGTATCAGACGTTTTCTCGGCAAAAGCAACGAGAGAACATAACGATGCAAACGTTTTAGCCTTCGGTGAACGTGTAATCGGCGTAGGACTTATGACCGAAATCGTTTCGGCGTTCTTAAACACACCTTTCTCTAACGGTGAAAGACATATTAAAAGAATTGCTAAAATTAAAGAATTGGAAAACAAAAACTTTAAGTAAAAATAAAGGGGAATAAAGATGAAAGTTAAAAAAGCGATAATACCGGCGGCAGGGCTCGGGACGAGATTTTTGCCAATAACCAAGGCTATCCCAAAGCCTATGCTATCCGTATTAGATAAGCCTACTATTCAATACATAGCCGAAGAACTTGACGGCACTGGCATTGAAGAAATCATAATAGTAGTAAGCCCTGGCTCGGAAGTTATCGAAAAGCACTTTGGCAAAGCCGAAGAACTTGAAAAAAGACTTTTAGAAGACGGCAAAAAGGCGCTTTACGATATCGAACGTGAAACGCAAAAATTCAACGTTAAGTTTGTTGTTCAAGAAACGGCAAATGGGCTTGCAGGCGCTATTTTGTGCGCTGAAAAATACGTTAAAGACGAGCCGTTTGCACTTTTACTTGGCGACGAATTAATGTATGCCGAAAAGGGCGAGAAGCCGTGTATTAAAAGACTTTGTGAAATCTACGAAGAGTACGAAAAGAGCGTTATCGCAACGATGGAAGTTTTCGGTGACGACGTATCAAAGTACGGCAATATCGGTATAAAAGAAGAAAAAGACGGAGTTATGCTTATAGACCGTATCGTAGAAAAGCCTTCGCTTACCGAAGCACTTTCTAACTACGCTATTATCGGAAGATACGTAATTAGCGGAAAGGTTATGGAAATGCTTAAAACCTTAAAGCCTAGAAATAACGAAATCTACTTTACCGATGCGTTAGACGCTTTAGCCGAAAACGGCGAACTTTTAGCGAGCGGTTTTGAAGGTAGGCGCTATGACGTCGGTGATAAGTTAGGTTATATTAAAGCAAACGTAGAGTTTGCATTAAAGAGCAAAGAAATAGGTGAAGACACCAAAGAATTTATTAAAGAACTCGCAAATAGGCTATAAATTTGATGTACGAAAAGGTTTGTTCAGTTTGCGGTCAAAAACTATCCACGTTTTATAACACGGGATACTTAGGCTGTGAAAACTGTTATAAAGAATTTGAAAGTGAAATTACCGCCACCTTGAAAAATATTCAGGGCGGAACTTTTCACGTGGGTAAAAAACCTGAGTTTTACGGCATTGAAAGAGAACTTATGTCAGATTATAACGCATATCTAAAAGAAAAGGAAAAGGCGATTATAGAAAAAAGGTTTTCGGACGTTGCAAAACTAAACAAACTGATTGCGGAAATCTCCGAAGAATTAAAGAGAAGGGGGCTTATATAAAATGACTGCAATAAGTCCCGAAATTTACAGGGGAAACATAATAACTTCAAGAGTGCGCTTAGCGAGAAACTTACAAGGCATGCCCTTTACTGTAAGGGAAACTAAACTTGCAAAAGAAATAGTTAAAAAGGTAAACCGTGCTCTCGTTAAGTGCGACACGTTTAATCTTTACTATATGGCAAACCTTTCTGAAATGCAATTAGAAGCAATGAAAGAGCGCCACTTAGTAAGTCAAGCGCTAATAGATAATCGCTTAGCAGGGGCATGTTTAATTAACCAAGACGAAAGTTTGTCGGTAATGGTTTGTGAAGAAGACGTTTTGCGTGAACAATGCTTTATGCGTGGGCTTCGTATAGACGAAGCGTATAAGCGCTTATCGATAATTGACGACGAGTTATCTAAAAATTTAGACATAGCGTTTAGCGAAAAGTTTGGATATTTAACCGCCTGTCCCACAAACTTAGGAACGGGGCTTAGGGCATCGGTTATGATGTTTTTGCCCGCGCTTACCGAAAGCGGAAAGATGAAATCTATAATAAAAGAAGTCGCCTCCTTGGGGCTTACCGTTCGCGGTGTATACGGTGAAGGCAGTGATGCCGAAGGGTATATGTACCAAATAAGCAACGAAGTGACTTTGGGTGTTAGCGAGCACGAAATATTAAACGAAGTAAGGCAAACGGTAGAGCGAATTTGTATGGCGGAGCGAGAAGAAAGCGAACGCCTTTATGGAAAAAACGAACTTAAAACGATGGATAAAACTCGCAAAGCCTATGGAGTTTTAACCAACGCCGTAATGCTAAATTATAGCGAGTTTTTGGGGCTTATCGCCCAAGTTAAACTCGGTGCAATGCTCGGCATGATAAATATTTCGGACGTAGAAAAAATAGACGATTTAATCGTAAACGTGCGCCCTGCAAATCTATGTTTATCTTACGGCAAAAAATTATCCGCAATGGATAGAGATTTATATAGAGCGGAAGTTGTAAGCAAAGCGCTTATTAAATTAAAGGAGTGACCTAAATGTTTTACGACAGTTTTTCAAACAACGTTAATCAGGTTATAGATATTGCAACCGCGCTTGCAAAAAGATACGGTTGCAGATATATAGGCAGTGAACATATTTTATACGGGCTGCTTAACGCACCGGACGGTAGGGCTGGGGCAATACTTAGAGAAGCCCGCGTAGATAACGAAAGGTATTTAGATTATTTTAGAAGAACGATAGAGCCAGATCTCGTTATTTCGGGCAATATGTTTACCCCAAGGACCAAGCGCCTATTCGAAAAGGCGGTTGACATATCCTTAAAGGCACACTCGGGCTTTGTTGGTACCGAACACCTTTTGCTTGCGCTACTTTTAGATGAAAATAGCGTAGCGGTTAATATTTTAAAGACCATGAAGGTAAACGTAGACGATATGGCGGAAGAAATTGCCGAGAGTTTAGAAGGTAATTTTTCTCAAGAAGACGACGACGCAGAAGAAGACGTTTTAGGAAAAACGTTTGCCTTTGCGGGAAAAGACCAAGCAAGAAACACCGATAAAAAGGAAGATAGAACCGACCTTGGCGAACTAGGTAAGTTTGGAGTAAACTTAAATAAGCAAGCGATAGATGGAAAATTAGACCCCGTAATCGGTAGAAAAAACGAGATTGATAGGGTTATACAAATTTTATCGAGAAGAACTAAAAATAACCCCGTTTTAATAGGTGAACCGGGTGTTGGTAAAAGTGCGGTAGTAGAAGGGCTTGCTCAAGCAATAGTAAAAGGAAACGTTCCTGAAATTCTTGCCGACAAAATAGTTTTCTCGTTAGATATTGCTGGTATGCTTGCAGGGGCAAGGTATCGCGGAGATTTTGAAGAAAGACTAAAAGCCACGATAGACGTGGTTAAAAAGAACGGAAATATAATACTCTTTATAGACGAAATTCATAATATCGTGGGCGCAGGAAGTACGGGCGAAGGCAATATGGACGCGGCAAATATATTAAAGCCGATGTTATCCCGTGGCGAACTTCAAACTATAGGCGCAACGACTATTGACGAGTATAGAAAATATATCGAAAAGGACGCTGCGTTAGAACGTCGTTTCCAACCCATTATGGTAGAAGCGCCTTCCACCGAAGAAACGGTTGAGATACTTAAAGGACTTCGCGATAAATACGAATCGCACCACGGGGTTAGTATACCTGACGATGCGATAATTTCGGCAGTCACTTTGTCTGATAGATATATCACCGATAGGTTCTTGCCCGATAAGGCGATAGACTTAATTGATGAAGCGGCTTCTAGGGTAAGACTTGATAGTTATAATTCACCCGTAGAAGCAAAGGCAAAAGAAGCCGAACTAAGTAGACTTACTGCCGAAAAGAACGAAGCAAAACGTCGCGACGATTTAGAAAGAGCGATTAAGATAAACAAAGAAATCGAAAAAGTAAATTTAGAACTTGAAGAAATAAGAAGCAAAGCAAAGCAAAACGGCACTCGTGAAGAGTTAAAACTCACCCCCGAAAACGTTGCAAAAGTCGTTAGCAACTGGACGGGTGTACCAGTTGTAAAACTTACCGAAACCGAAGCGCAAAAACTTCTCGATTTAGAAAGCGTATTGCACCAAAGGGTAATCGGGCAAGAAGATGCCGTTAAAGCGGTGTCCGACGCAATTAGGCGTGCACGTGCAGGGCTTAAAGACCCCAATCGTCCGGTTGGCTCGTTTATATTCGTAGGTCCTACTGGCGTAGGTAAAACCGAATTATCGAAAGCGCTTGCCGAAGCGGTTTTCGGCAACGAAGAATCGCTTATTCGTATTGATATGAGCGAATATATGGAAAAGCACTCGGTTGCAAAGATGGTAGGCGCGCCTCCAGGATACGTAGGCTTTGACGAAGCGGGGCAACTAACCGAAAAGGTTAGAAGAAAGCCCTATTCCGTAGTACTATTCGACGAAATAGAAAAGGCGCACCCAGACGTGTTTAACCTTATGCTTCAAATATTAGACGACGGAAGACTTACCGACAGTAAAGGAAGGGTGGTATCCTTTAAGAACGCAATTATAATTATGACGTCTAACGTAGGCGCAAGTGAAGTTCAAACTAAGGCGACGCTTGGGTTTACTTCTAACGCGCAAGCCGAATACGACAAGATGTGCGATAAGTATATGGATGCGCTAAAGGGTAAATTCCGCCCCGAATTCTTAAATAGAATAGACGATATTATAATCTTCCATAAACTCAAAAAAGAAGAAACGGCAAAGATTGCGGAACTTCTATTAAAGAGTTTAAGAAAGCGCCTTGCCGTGCTTGACGTTAAAATGGAAATCACCCCGTCCGCAATGGAACTTATCATTGAAAAAGGGTACGACGAAACTTACGGTGCAAGACCGCTAAAAAGAGTTGTTCAAAGATACGTGGAAGATAAACTTTCAGAAAAGATTTTGCGCGGGGAGTTAAGAGAGAACTCTATCATAACCTTAGATGCCGAAAACGGAGAATTTATTTTCAAATAAATTTTGGAAATAAAAAGGACTACGCGCGCACGCGTGCGTATTAATATATAGAAAGGTAAAAAGGGGGAAGAGATATGAAAATAGAATTTACCGCAAGAAACTATGAAATAAGCGACCACTTAAAGAAAGTTGCCACCGCAAAACTCGACAAGTTGGACAAATACTTTGACGGAAAAGATGCAGTAGCAAAAGTTTGCTTTAAGAAGGAAGCGTCTTCGCTCACTACCGAAGTTATGCTAGATTATACTGGAAAGTTTGTAAGAGCAACCGCAAGTAGCGACAACTTTTACGATAACTTAGATGCAGTGTTGCCAAAACTCGAAGGGCAAATTAGAAAATACCGCACGAGATTTGACAAGCACGCTAAAAACAATGCTTATAAAGACGACGCGGTTTACGACGATGGAAAGTACGAAAAGGCTGTATCTTATAAGGTCGTTAAGGAAAAGAAGTTTAACTTAAAACCGATGACGGTGGAAGAAGCGATTGCAGAACTTGAACTTTTAGGGCATTCTTTCTACGTATTCTTAGATGCAAAATCTAACACGGTGCAAGTTCTTTACAAGAGAAACGACGGCGACTTAGGTCTTATTGAACCGGAGATTTAATTTTTAAGTTATGAAATTAGGCATATCAACGGCGTCTTTATTCGTTAGGTTTACGACTGAAGACGCCTTGAGATTTTTAAGCGACAACAAAATAGACGTAGCCGAAATATTCTTAGAGTCTTATTGTGAATACAACAAAGAATTCGGCAAACTTTTATCTACCGTTAAAGGCGACGTGGACGTTCACTCGGTACATACTTTAACCACGCAGTTTGAACCGCAACTATACAGTATCAATCAGCGCGCGCAAAGAGACTCTTTTAACCTTTTAGATTCTACTATGCAATGCGCAAAAGAAGTCGGGGCAAAGTATTTTACCTTTCACGGTGTAGCACGTCTTAAAAAAACACCCTTTACGATAGACTACGATAGGGTGGGGAAAATCACGCAAAAGATTATAGATGTGACTGAAAAGTACGGTGTAGGTTTAGCATACGAAAACGTGCATTGGTGCTACTATAATTACGTGGGATTTTTTAACGAGATAAAAAGAAGAGTTCCATCTTTAAAAGGAACGCTAGATATTAAACAAGCAAGGCTATCGGGGGTTGACTATTCTGACTTTATTAAGGAAATGGGAAAGGATATAGTCACCGTGCATTTATCGGACGTTTTAGATACTGGCAAAATGGTGCTCCCAGGAAAAGGCAAAACGGACTTTTACGATTTATTTTCTAAACTTCGCGACGTGGGGTTTGACGGGGCAATGCTATTAGAAGTTTACCAAAACGACTTTAAGGAACTAAACGAACTGTTTGAATCTTTAGATTATCTTAAAAACGTTGCGGATAA
>CAJMCT010000013.1 GCA_905211955.1 uncultured Eubacteriales bacterium
ATTCTCTATGGGTTTTTTGCACCTTAAATAATTACCGAACGAATACACGTCGGTATTAAAAGTCCCGCCAAAGGCACTACACAAGTATCGCTCTGCCATAAGCGATATCTTTTCTTCACAAAATATTAAGTTTTTGCCGTTTAGCCCCGAAGCCTTTTCTTTTAAGTTTTCAGTAAGAATTGGGAAAAGATTATAATAACTATCGGTGACTATAAGGTTTACTTTTTTATCCATACGTATATTATAACATATTTATTTGAACTTTAAAGGGTTTTTGCTCACACTGATTTACAAATTTTTTTATTTGTGATATATTTATTGTATCAAACTTAATATCGGAGATGAAAATGAAAAAAATTATTATCCCGTTTATCCTTGCGCTATGCCTTTTGTTTAGCGGATGTAGTTGCGCAGGTGAAAGGTATTTAGAGTTTTCTTCGGCTTGGGGTGGCACTTCCACCGGATATAGCGAAACGCTAGTATACGACGTAGAGTATAAAAACGATTACGCAGGTGACGGCAAAAGTTATACTTTAGACGAGTCGATAAAAGACTTAAACAGTCAAATCGTTGGAACGTACGTTGTTAACACAAGAATCTTGTCGGCGGTAGATTCTTCTATCCCTGAAAACGTAAAACAAAGCGAAGTGTTTAAGAACAATCCTTCAACGGTAATCGCAATAAAGACTTTGCTTAGTTTAAGCGCAACCTACTCGTATGGACAAACGACTCAAAACTCAGTCGATACCATTGAAACGGAAACTTATATTTGCTCTTTTGATTATGCGCTTGCGCCTATCTATTCGGAAAGCAATTTCGACTACGGCATTATAAGAATTAACGAGGGCTTGACTGTTGAAAGGCTTAAAGGCAAAAACACCGCAATCTACCAAGGTTCTTCTTATAAAACGGCAACGATTATAGACGACGAATCGGGCGAGAAAACGGTTAGCGAAAACGAAGAAGATTACACACTTAAAACTCTTATAGATTCCAATCAACTTTTATTCGCAATAAGAAACTTAAAGTTAGACTTAGAACAAACAAAAGTTATCCCAACAGTTCACCCAACCTATAACGAAGCAAAAGAAATTAGCGTATCGCGTTTTTGCGACAGTGAAAGAACGGTTAACTTAAACGGAGAGTCAAAAGTATTCAAAGTAAGCGGAATATCTTATAGATTAAACTCTGTAGACGCCGCTGGATACGAACAGTTAGTATTCGTTCAAAACACCGCGGTAGACGGAGTTGAAAACAAAGCGCTTATCGTTTCTTACGTAGAACCGTTAGTTGAATATGCCGCTTACAAAATGACCGGCGCAATGGTTTACTCGCTTAAAACTATTTCAATAGCATAAACGTTAACGCCTAAATTTAAAATTAAAAAGCCTTGCAAATAGCAAGGCTTTTAGTTTTATTATTTATTAGATTTTAACGAAAACTTCGTTTACCATATCGCTAACCAAGTTAGTTGCGTTAACCGTGTTGTTCCAAGTTCCGTTAACGACTACGGTTGCTAATGCGTCGCAGTTTATAAATGCGTGTGCCCTAATTTCCGAAACGGTATCGGGAATAGTGATTTCCGTAAGGTAAGCACAGTTTGCAAACGCGCCGGTAGGAATAAGTACTACGCTTCCAAGATTTACGTCTTCAATCTTACTGTTTGCAAAGCACGAATTTCCGATTGCAAGAACCGAAGTTGGCAACGAAACGTTCTTTACTGCCGAGCCGTTAAATACGCTTTCGCCAAGTACTTGAAGCGTGCTTCCCGTTTCAATAGTAAATCCGTCTTTTAAGTTTGCAGTACCCATAAACGCTTGCTTTTTAATTTGCAATACGCTTGCGGGAACGTTTATTCTAGAAAGACCTAATGCGTTCTTAAACGCGCATTCACCGATAACAGCGATATTTCCTTTAAGTTCTACTTCGCTTACAAGATTTGCGCCAGCGAAAGCATACATAGGAATACCATAAGCCCTTTCAGCAACGGTGTTATTGATTATAACCTTTTTTAACGTTGCGGGAACGTAGGTGGTGTTGGTATTAGTTTCGTCATAACTTTGAGTCATTGCAAGACCACCGTTATAACTTTCAGTACCGAAAACGTATCCGAACGTTCTTTCAGCACCAACAGACTTATCTTCTGATTGGTCTAATGAGTTAAAACTCGTATCAGCAACTGCGGTTGAGCCAACGAAAGGAAGTTCGATGGTTTCTAACTTTTTCATGTTGGCGAAAGCGCCTGCGTCGATAGTTTCAACGGTTGAAGGTATGATAAGCGTTTTTAAGGTATCGTTATCCTTAAATGCGTTAGCCTTAATTCTACCAATGCTTACGCCGTCTTTGTTATAGTCGGAAATATTAAGGGTGTCGATATTCGTACCATCGTCAACGTAGCCGTAAACGGTATAGTAAGAATCTCCTTCATACATTTTATAAAGAAGCCCCGTCTTTCCGTCGTTATCGCCGTCTTCTCCACACGCTACAAAAGCAAAAACTGAAACGAGCATGAGAAGAGAAAGCATTAAGATTTTTAAAAACTTTTTCATAAATACTCCTTTTATCTGAGTACAGTAGTCGTTATACCTAATTAGTTTATCATTTATACACCGCTTTGTCAATAAATAATATTTATTTTGCTTGTTTTTTTGTGGTTTTTAAGGGGGATAAACGCAAAAAAAAGACCGATTAAATCGGTCTAAGTTTAGGCACAACTTAAATTATCGCTTTGCCTTGATGAAAACTTTTGAAAAACCCTTCGGCATCAGCGCCAGCCTTAATAAAACTAGCAATTAAATGGTCGGGCGTAGCATTTTTAAACGCATAGTTTTGGTAATAGTTTTTTAAGCCTGCAAAAAACTTTTCGTCGCCAACCCCTACCCTAAACTGATCGTACATAATGCACGCTTTTACGTATGCGATATTAACGTATTCGTATTCGCTTGTAAAATCGGGGATTGGCCTTAGCATTGTAGTATCTACTTTCCCAAACAGTTTATCGTATACCGAGCAGTACAGTTTATACGTTTGTTCGCTTTGCTTTATAAGCTGCTCTCTCGTATAAGAAAATTCGGGACGGTTTTCATAAAATAATACGGTAGAATATTCGGCAAGCCCTTCGTCTAAAAATCCGTATTCTATCTCGTTGTTGCCCACGGTAGTTTGCCACCATTGATGCGCAGTTTCATGCACGATAACTTCGCCGTAAGATAACGGGTCTAGACCGTCCGAAATCATAACGAGCGCAGGGAATTCCATACCGCCTTGCAAAAACTCCGTTTGTACCACCGAATAGGTAGGATAAGGATATTTGCCGAATAATGAATTAAAAGTTTCCAAACTTTTAAGCGCGTACTCTAACGACGAAATAGGTGTTTTATCGTCGTAGTAGTAATAGTTTACTTGCACCCCTAAACTTTGGTCGGTTATACACTCGAAGTTTTTAGATAAAACCAAGCAAAAAGAACGTGCGTTTTCTAACTTGTAAGTGGTGGTGGAAAAACCGTTTTCGCTTTTACCTTCTACCAGTTGCCCGCTAGACGCTACCACGTATTCGCTATCACAAGTAAACGTCACTAAATACGAAGCACAATCGCTAAAATACGGGTCACCGCAAGAGTAATACACACACTCGTAAAAACCATTATCGTCTATTCCGCAAAGTATTGGATAAAAGTTTGCAAGGTTGATGGTGTTATTATTTATACCCGTTCTTGCAACCACGTTCGCCAAGTCTATTTTATACTCTATTGTGACGGCAACGCTTTCTAAGGGAAAGACTTCTTCTAATAGAAAAACTTCTAAAATATTTTTGTCTACACCGCATATAGAAAATTCGAGCGGAGTTTCTTCAGTTTTGCAAGATAAAATCTCAATACCGCCGTAGTCTATGCCGTTTGGATAGGCGTTATGATAATACTCTGCGGATATTGGGCTATACTTTGCATCTTTTCTAAACGCGTTTGCAAAAATATTAAACTTTAAGGACCTAAACGAGTTTTCTTTGTCGTTATAAAAGCAAACGGTTTCTTTGCCTAAAAGTTCGCCATCGCTTAAAAGAGAACAGTCTATTTGGTAAGTTGTTGTTTGCTCCTTTGCCTGTCCGCACGAAATAATCGGAATAACCGATAATAGAAAGGCAAATAAAAGAGATAAAGTGCAAAATCTTTTCATTAAAAAACCCCGATAAGATATTTTATATATCCTATTCGGGGAATTTTATATTTATGCTATATCTACTTTTCGTCAATAACTAAATACTTAACGGGGTCGATTGATTCGCCGTTTTCTATAACTTCAAAGTGAAGGTGTGCACCGTACCCACTTTCTTGGCGATTAGAAACCGATACGTAGCCTATAACGTCGCCTTTACTTACGGTTTGCCCAACGCTTACTTCATCACCGCTTTCTAACGAGTTGTACACAGTCTTTAAGCCGTCGCCGTGATCAATCGTTATAGATACGCCCGTCAAAAGACTGTTGTCTACCTTTTCGATAGTGCCTTCGTAAACGGCTTTAACGGGAGTGCCTTCGGGTGCGAAAAAGTCGGTTGCAAGGTGTGCCGAATATCTCTTTAACGTCTTGTTAAATACCAACGTTTCGGTATACTCGGTAATAGCGGAAGGCAAGTCTACGGGCATCGCAAAATCGATTACCTTAACCACGGGCTCTGGGATAATAGGGTCGTCGATTTCTTCACCACCCGTCGGCAAGTCGTCACTTGGGGTTTGGTCTTGGATAATAGGCGGATTTACCTGCACGTTGTTTTGATCTTCTATCGCGTTATCGTTAAGAAGTATAAGCGTTAAGGAAAGTCCTACTGCCAAAATACAAAACGCCAACACGATATACGCCGCGTTTTTTCTGAAAAACGCTAAAACTTTACCTGTTCGTTTCATTTTAGATTCCTCCGATTTGATTATGTACACCAATTATTTCCATAAAATTTTTAATTATACCTAAAAGATTAAAAACTGCCGAAAATCAAAGGAGTGCCCACCTTTACGGTGTCTTTTGCAACGAACACATGTAAGTTTATCTTTTCACCGTCTATAATTTTATAGTACGGAATCTTTTTAGAATACCCATAAATGCTTTTTCCTTCTTCTATTTCTTCTATCATAATAATTTCCGCGCTAAAATCTTCAAAAATTTGCTCAATTTTAATTTCGCCTTTTAAAAAGCAAAAACTCTCACCCGTTTTTCCCGCTTGCAAAAGTTTATCTTGAACGGTTTCTTCACAAAGCGAAGAATTAGAGTTTAGGTAGATTTTTACGTCCTTTTCGTACCTACTAAACAATGGCATCGAACAAGTGACTGCTAAAAACGAAATGAAAGAAAAACACGCTAGAAAAGTCAAAACTCTTTTAAACATAAAAAACTCTCTCCTTGTTTGGAGAGAGTATTGACTTATATTTAAATGTTTATACAGTTTAGTCGAAAATTCCCAAATCGGTCACACCCATAAGCCTTAAATAAGTTAAGCCGTTAATAGCATGCGGTATATCTCCTGCGATTTTAAGATATTTCTTAAAATCGCTTGCGGAAGTAGAAAAGACTTTATCATTTCCGTTTAGTGCTATAAAAGTACTTTTAATACCGTTTACAAGCGCTAAGTTTGTGTCTACGTCTTTTTGGATAGAATTTGCCGTCTTTACCGCCCTTTTAAGTCTTTTCTCTATTGTTTTACTTTGCTCTATTAAATGTCCTGCCACACACCCTAAATCAAGCCCAAACTCGTTTGAAACTTGCGTTGCTCTAATCATTAAATTCGGTAGAGTTTGCATAGGGGTTTTAAGCCCGAAAACCGCCGAATAAAGCCCCAATAGTTTTGCCGTGCAAAAGAGTTTATGTCCCGCGTAATCGCTCGGATTTTCGGCAAACAGTTCGCTTAAAATGCGCACTGCACTTCTTGAACTGATTTCACAGTTCGTGATTAGTTCGGCAAGTTCAGAATAAAATCCTAAGAGTAATAGTTCTTTACTTCTATCGGTGGGTTTTATAGAAAAAACGTTAAAAGCGCGCTCTACACTTTCTTTTAATATATATATGGCTTGTTTAACAATATCTTTTCCCGTTAGCGCTTGGCAAAGTTTGTAGTCTACGATAGACGCGTTTTTACTCATTAACTCTGCATAGCAAGATGAGTTTTCATCGGTTTTTGCGATAAGGTCAAAGTCGATTATTACGTGCTTAGTAGTTTTGCATAAAACCTTGTCTAAAAGGTTGCCGTTTTTTATATATAAAACGTTTTCTAAACTTTCGGCAACGAAGGCTGACTTTGGAACGTAGATAAACGGAATACCCCTTATCGAAGAAAAGTAGGTACAAATTGAGCAAAGTTCTCTATCAAAGGTAATTACCGCTCTAACGTCTTCGGGTAGATTAAAGGCTTTGCTAAAATCTTCAATCGTTTTTTTAGGCGGTTTTTCCATAACTAAACTTATAAGTTTAGAGCCAGCGCCAGAAAGCGCCGAAAGCACCTTCTTAGAATATAAAAGGTGTGTATTTTCTAAGGTTATAAAAGCCACCTTTCCAAACGGAACGAAGTCTTTTACCACCTTGTTTATCGTAGATAAGAACTCGCCCGAATAAAACTTTACAGAAGGCACAAAATTATTAAGTTTTTTTATTTCTAACTCGTAATTCATAATATTTACATAAATAGATTAACTCAAAAAGTAAAAAAAGTCAAGATTAAAGCAAAATCAACCCAAAATAAGCAAAAAAAGGCAAAAAAATGCCATTTATGATAAAAAAATTTAAAAAGAGTCTTGAAAAAAAGTTAATATATGGTATAATTAAGACATGAAAATATGGAGGTTTTCACAATGAACAAAAGCGATTTGATAAGGGACATCGCCAACAACGCAGGAATTACCTTGAAAGACGCAACAATTGCTCTCGATAGTTTTATTTCCGCAATAACGGACAACTTGAAGAAAGGCGAAAAAATTCAAATTTCCGGATTCGGAACTTATGAATTAAAGTGCAAGGGCGACAGAGAAGGTATCAACCCTAAGACCGGCGAAAAAATTCAAATTTCCGCTTCAAAAACGCCCGTGTTTAAGTTTGGTAAGGCTTATAAAGATTTATTCTAATAGAAAACTTAAAATAAAAAAAGGATAGTTAAACCTATCCTTTTTTTATTTTACTTTCACTATTTGACATTAAATGAATAATTTGATATACTATCCACGCTACAAAGTTTAATAATTCCCTTAATGGACATACTTTCGATAAAAGCGTATGTCTAGGTTTTTTATCTAAAAATTCCATTGAGGGTAAAAACTTTGTAGCAGAAGTCTGGACTACGTTTTTGCGGTGCGTAGTTTCGGCTACGCACTTTTTATTTTACGGAGGCATAGCAAATGATATACATATTGTCAATACTTGGTACTGTAATACTATTCATACTTGTCCTTATTGCATCTAGATTACCTGCAATGCGATTACGCTCAAAATTTTCAAAATTAGGTATTCTCGCGGGAAAAACATATTCTCAAATTGTATCTAAAGTTGGCAAACCTAATTCTATTTCTTTTGCAAAAGATGAAGAACAAAAACTTATTAGTGTTCGTCAATGGATAGCGCCTAGTTATCATATAATATTATTATTTGACGAAAATGATATTTGCTTGGGCGTTAGCAAGGAAACACAAGTATAAATTATTTTCACCACAAAACACCTAGTCTTACCGCAACTAGGTGTTTTTTTGATATAAAAAAGCACGCTTTTTGTAAGCGTGCTTTTTAATTTAGTTTATACTAAAATTACTTAACGATTTTAGCAACAACGCCTGAACCAACAGTTCTGCCGCCTTCACGGATAGCGAAACGTAAACCTTCTTCCATAGCGATGGGGGTGATAAGTTTAACGTTCATGTTGATGTGGTCACCAGGCATAACCATTTCTACGTCCTTAGGAAGTTCGATAGAACCGGTAACGTCGGTAGTTCTGAAATAGAATTGAGGACGATAGTTGTTAAAGAACGGAGTGTGACGTCCACCTTCTTCTTGTTTCAATACGTAAACTTGACCTTCGAATTCGGTGTGGGGTTTAACTGAACCGGGTTTAGCAATAACTTGTCCACGTTCGATGTCTTTCTTATCGATACCACGAAGTAATGCACCTACGTTGTCACCTGCTTGAGCTTCGTCAAGAGTCTTACGGAACATTTCAAGACCGGTAATAACGGTGTTTCTTGATTCTTCAGAAAGACCAACGATTTCAGCGGGATCGTTAACTTTTGCAATACCACGTTCTACTCTACCAGTAGCAACGGTACCACGACCTTGAATGGTGAATACGTCTTCTACAGGGAGAAGGAAGGGTTTAGCTTCGTCACGTTCAGGAGTGGGGATATAAGAGTCAACAGCGTCCATTAATTCGAAAATGGGTTTGCATTCAGCAGATGCTTTGATTTCGTCTGCAGAGTGGTCAGCTTGTGCGAATTCCAATGCTTTAAGAGCAGAACCCTTGATGATGGGGGTATCGTCTCCGGGGAAACCATATTCAGAAAGAAGGTCTCTGATTTCCATTTCTACGAGTTCTTGAAGTTCGGGATCGTCTAATTGATCGCACTTGTTCATGAATACGATGATGTAGGGAACACCAACTTGACGAGCAAGAAGAATGTGTTCTCTGGTTTGAGGCATGGGACCGTCGGTAGCAGCAACTACTAAGATAGCGCCGTCCATTTGAGCAGCACCGGTGATCATGTTTTTAACATAGTCAGCGTGTCCGGGGCAGTCAACGTGTGCATAGTGACGGTTAGCAGTTTGATATTCAACGTGAGAGGTGTTAATCGTGATACCTCTTGCCTTTTCTTCGGGTGCCTTATCGATTTCGTCGTATCTCATTTTTTGTGCTTCACCAAAAGCAGATAAAGTCATGGTGATAGCAGCAGTAAGAGTGGTCTTACCATGGTCAACGTGACCGATAGTACCGATGTTAATGTGCGGTTTAGTTCTGTCAAATTTAGCCTTAGCCATTTGAATTTCCTCCAAAAATTTCTGGTTTATTTTTTATTTTTTTTATTTTTTTATTGTTTTTGTTTCAAAACGCATAAATATTGTACAATATTTTATATTGATTGTCAACATTTAATTATGCTTTTTTACCCATTATCTTTTCAGCAACTGATTTAGGTACTTCATCATAATGGTCGAACTGCATGGTGTAGTTTCCACGACCTTGAGTTCTAGATCTTAAGTCGGTTGCATAACCGAACATTTCAGCAAGCGGAATATGAGCGTCGATAACCTTAATGCCGTTTCTATCTTCGGTGCCTTGGATAATACCACGTCTTGCGGTAACGTTACCCATAACGTCGCCAAAGTATTGGTCGGGGGTAAGAACTTCAACTTTCATAACCGGTTCTAAAAGAACTGATTTTGCTTTTGCAAGACCATCTTTAAGAGCCATACTACCTGCAATCTTGAACGCCATTTCTGACGAGTCGACGTCGTGATAACTTCCGTCGTAAACGGTGACCTTAAAGTCAACTACTTCGTAGCCAGCCAAGATACCGTTTCTTGCTGCTTCTTGAATACCCTTGTTGATAGGTTGGATAAATTCCTTAGGAATTGAACCACCAACCGTTTCGTCAACGAATTCGTATCCTTTACCTGGTTCTTGAGGTTCAAGACGGATTTTACAGTGACCGTATTGACCGTGACCACCAGTTTGACGCTTGAACATACCTTCTGCCTCAACTGCTTGGCGGATAGTTTCTTTATAAGCAACTTGGGGCTTACCAACGTTTGCTTCTACTCTGAATTCACGGAGCAATCTATCAACGATAATTTCAAGGTGAAGTTCGCCCATACCTGCGATAATCGTTTGTGCGGTTTCGGGATCGGTATAAGTTTTGAAGGTGGGGTCTTCTTCAGCAAGTTTTGCAAGAGCGAAGCCCATCTTTTCTTGACCTTGTTTGGTTTTGGGTTCAATAGCAACTCTAATAACGGGTTCAGGGAATTCCATTTGTTCTAAGATGATGGGTTTTGCTTCTTCGCATAAAGTATCACCGGTAGTGGTGTCTTTTAAACCTACGATAGCGCAAATATCACCTGCATAAATGGTATCCACTTCTTCTCTGTGGTTAGCGTGCATACGAAGTACACGTGCTATTCTTTCTTTCTTGCCCTTTACGCTGTTGTAAATGTAAGAACCAGTTTTAAGAGTACCCGAGTAAGCACGGAAGAATGCGAGTTTACCAACGAAGGGGTCTGCCATAATCTTAAATGCAAGTCCGCAGAAGGGTTCTTCGTCAGCAGCCTTTCTACTTACGGCATCACCACTTGCGGTGGTTCCTTCAATATCAGGCACGTCTAAGGGGCTGGGGAGATAGTCAACGATAGCATCTAAAAGGTTTTGAACGCCCTTGTTCTTGTAACTTGAACCACAAAGAACGGGGGTGACTTTCATTGCGAGAGTTGCCGCTCTTAATCCCTTTTTGATTTCTTCAATAGAAAGGTCGCCTTCTTCGAAGTACTTTTCCATTAAAGCATCGTCGCTTTCAGCAGCGAGTTCAACGATCTTTTCTCTGTATTCTTCAACCATGTCTACCATATCGGCAGGAACGTCGGTTTCTTCAATTTGTTGTCCTAAATCGTCAAGATAGATAGAAGCCTTTCTGGTGATGATATCAACAACACCCTTAAAAGTATCTTCTTTACCGATAGGAAGCAAGATGGGAAGAGCGTTAGTTTTAAGTCTTTCTTTCATCATCTTAACGGCATTTTCAAAACTTGCGCCGTTAATATCCATCTTGTTAACGTAAGCGATTCTGGGAACTTTATATTTGTCCGCTTGACGCCAAACCGTTTCACTTTGGGGTTCAACACCGCCCTTAGCACAGAAAGTTGCAACAGCACCGTCTAGAATACGAAGTGATCTTTCAACTTCTACGGTAAAGTCAACGTGTCCTGGAGTATCGATAATGTTAATACGGTGGTTTTTCCAGTGGCAAGTGGTCGCAGCACTGGTAATGGTTATACCACGTTCTTTTTCTTGTTCCATCCAGTCCATGGTTCCTTCACCATCGTGAGTTTCACCAAGTTTGTGAATCTTACCGGTATAGAACAAAATTCTTTCGGTGGTAGTAGTCTTACCTGCGTCAATGTGCGCCATTATGCCGATATTTCTTGTTGATTTTAAATCATATTCTCTAGGCATAAACTATACTCCCCGTATTAAAAACTGTAATGTGCGAACGCCTTGTTTGCTTCCGCCATTCTATGAGTGTCTTCTTTCTTCTTAACTGCATTACCGCTGTTGTTGAACGCTTCTACGAGTTCGTTTGCTAAACGGGAAGCCATTTCCCTTTCACTTCTCTTTCTCGCAGCGGCAACAAGCCAACGGATTGCAAGAGTTTGTCTTCTTTCTGCTCTGATTTCGATAGGTACTTGATAGTTAGCACCACCTATTCTCCTTGCTTTTACTTCTACCATAGGCATAATGTTGCTAAGTGCTTGGGTAAACATATCCATAGGTTGAGCACCAACCTTTTCAGATGCCACCGTAAACGCTTCGTAAACAATGCCTTGTGCCGTGCCTTTCTTTCCGTCGAGCATTACTTGGTTGATGAGTTTTGCAACAACCTTATCGCTATATACGGGATCTGGAAGCACGTCTCTTTTTGCAATATTGCCACGTCTTGGCATAACTTTAATCCTCCTTTAATTATTTGCGCTGATGTTTTGCGCCTTGTTAAGGGTAAACCCTTTTTGTACAGCTATCACTTGCCCTTTATTTAGGGTAGCGAACCTTCTGTCTTTCGACATACTGCCTACCTATCGGGTTAATTTTCCGAATATTTCCGATTTTAAGTAGGTGTCTTTTTTGGACTTTAACTAAGTTTTAGAAAAATTAAACTTATTTAGGTCTCTTAGCGCCGTATCTCGATCTTGCTTGTCTGCGTTTTGCAACACCAGCAGTGTCGAGTGCGCCACGTACGATGTGATATCTTACACCAGGCAAGTCTTTAACTCTGCCGCCACGGATAAGGACTGAACTGTGTTCTTGTAAGTTGTGTCCTTCACCGGGAATGTAAACGATACCTTCCATCTTGTTGGTTAATCTTACTCTGGCAATCTTACGAAGTGCTGAGTTAGGTTTTTTAGGGGTAGTAGTGGTGACCGATAAGCATACGCCACGTTTTTGGGGACATTCTTCCAAAATCGGGGACTTACTCTTATAGGTAATCTTCTTTCTACCTTGTCTGATTAACTGTTGAATTGTAGGCATAGCACACCTCCTTAATTTTTTCGAAAATATTTTGGAAAACGGATTCGGAATTTCCGTAGTCAAAAACAAGTTTTTTTATCCGCCGACCGCTTTTATTAATCGGCGGATAATTATTTTACCATTTTTATCCTTTTAAGTCAATTAAATTCAAGTGATTTCAATGGATTTTAGGTTAGTTTATTCTTCTTCTACGTTTGCTTTCGCTACCGTTTGTAGAGATACGTTTTTATAGTTCTTTATGCCCGTACCTGCGGGGATAAGTTTACCGATAATAACGTTTTCTTTAAGACCAACTAACGGATCTACTTTGTTCTTTATAGCGGCTTCGGTAAGTACCCTTGCGGTTTCTTGGAAGGACGCTGCAGAAAGGAATGATTCTTTTGCGAGCGCTGCCTTGGTAATACCTAAAAGTATTCTCTTACCAACGGGGGGTCTAAGTCCGTTATCTAAAGCCTTCATCGTTTCTTCTTCGAATCTGTAAAGGTCTAACTTTTCACCGGGGAGTATTTCGGTATCACCGGGGTTTTCAACCTGAACTTTCTTCATCATTTGACGAACGATGATTTCAACGTGTTTGTCGTTGATGTCAACGCCTTGTGAACGGTATACGCTTTGAATTTCTCTCAAGATATAATCTTGAACACCCTTGATACCCTTAGTCTTTAAGATGTCTTGGGGATATACTGCGCCGTTGGTTAAGATAGTACCGGGTTCAACCCTTTCACCGTCTTTAACGATAACGCCCGTTCCAAAAGGAATTGCATAGTCTTTGGTTTCGCCTTCATCGGTGGTGACGATAACGTGTATAATCTTATCTTTTTCCGATAAGGTTGCAACACCTGATTGTTCACAAACGATTGCAGCGTGCTTGGGTCTTCTTGCTTCGAAAAGTTCTTCAACTCTGGGAAGACCTTGGGTTATGTCGCCCGTACTTGCTATACCACCAGTGTGGAAGGTACGCATGGTAAGTTGGGTACCCGGTTCACCGATTGATTGAGCGGCGATAATACCTACCGCTTCACCAATTTGAACGGGGTTGTTATTACTCATGTTCTTACCGTAGCACTTAGCGCATACGCCAGTCTTAGATTTACAAGTAAATACCGATCTGATTTCCACTTCGGTAATGCCTGCTTTAACGATTTCGTCAGCCATATCTTCGGAAATCATTTCGTTAGCCTTAACCATAACTTCGCCAGTCTTGGGGTTAATTACGTCACCGATAACGAATCTACCTGCGATACGGTCACGGAGACTTTCGATAACCTTACCTGCGGGGTCAACGATTTCTCTAACCACAACGCCCTTGGGTTTTTCGCCAAGTTCAGCAAAACAGTCGTCTTCTTTAATGATAACTTCTTGCGATACGTCAACCAATCTTCTGGTTAAGTATCCAGAGTCAGCCGTTTTAAGAGCGGTATCGGCAAGACCTTTACGTCCACCGTGAGATGAAATAAAGTATTCCAAAACTGAAAGTCCTTCACGGAAGCAAGACTTAACCGGAATTTCGATAGTTTTACCGTTCGGGTCGGTCATAAGACCACGCATACCACAAAGTTGTTTGATTTGGTCGATTGAACCACGCGCACCAGAGTTAGCCATCATAAGAATGGGGTTGAACTCGTCGAGCGTAGATTGTAATTTCTTAGATACCTTATCGGTAGCATCTTTCCATACGGAAACTACCTTTTTATATCTTTCTTCGTCAGTAATAAAGCCCTTCTTGTAAAGGTTTTCTACCTTCAATACTTGTTGCTCAGCGTCTTTTAAGATAACGGGCTTGTCTTTGGGCATGTGCATATCGAATACGCTAGTAGTAATAGCGCCGATAGTCGAATACTTAAAGCCTAAAGCCTTAATCTTATCTAAAACGTCTGCCGCACAAGAAGCGCCGTGACGCTTAAAGCATGCGCCGACGATTTTTTGTAAGTCTTTCTTTCCAACGAGTTTATCGATTTCGTATTTTAAGAAGTCTTCCTTGTTTTCTCTTGCTACAAAGCCGAGATCTTGGGGAACTGCTTCGTTAAAGATAATCTTACCAACCGAAGTCTTAACTCTACCGGTGATGGTTTCGCCGTTGGCTTCTACACTGCGACGAACGATAACTTCGTCTTGAAGACCGATTTCACCCGTTTGATAAGCCATGATTGCTTCTTCAGGAGAAGAATACGAAACGGTATATTCGGGAACGCCGTAAACTGCGCCGTTTTCGTCCTTTCTACCCTTTTCGTTGTACTTTTCACCGATACGTCTTTTCAAAATGGTAAGGTAATAAGAACCCATAACCATATCTTGAGTAGGACTCATAACCGGCTTACCGTCGGAAAGTTTTAATATATTGTTAGATGCAAGCATTAAGAATCTTGCTTCTGCTTGTGCCTCTACTGAAAGGGGTACGTGTACTGCCATTTGGTCACCGTCGAAGTCGGCGTTAAACGCACCGCAAACTAAGGGGTGAAGTTTAATTGCACGACCTTCTATAAGGACGGGTTCAAACGCTTGAATAGATAATCTGTGAAGGGTAGGTGCACGGTTTAAAAGAACGGGATGTTCTTTAATTACGTCTTCCAAAACGTCCCAAACAACAGTCTTAGCGCGTTCTACAGTACGCTTTGCGTTTTTAATGTTGTGGCAAATATTGTTTTCAACGAGTTTCTTCATTACGAAGGGCTTGAAAAGTTCAATCGCCATTTCCTTAGGCAAACCACATTGATAAAGTTTAAGTTCAGGACCTACGACGATAACTGAACGACCTGAATAGTCAACACGTTTACCCAAAAGGTTTTGACGGAAACGACCTTGCTTACCACGGAGCATACCAGAGAGTGATTTGAGTTCTCTATTTCCCGCACCGCTGATAGCCTTTCCGCGCCTACCGTTGTCGATAAGTGCGTCTACCGCTTCTTGAAGCATTCTCTTTTCGTTTCTAATAATGATTTCGGGAGCGCCGAGTTCCATCAACTTTTTCAAACGGTTATTTCTATTAATAACACGTCTATATAAGTCGTTTAAGTCACTCGTTGCAAATCTACCACCGTCTAATTGTACCATAGGACGAAGTTCGGGCGGGATTACGGGAAGAACGTCTAAAATCATCCATTCGGGGCGGTTTCCGCTCTTTCTGAAAGATTCAATAATTTCAATACGTTTTACCGCACGAATTCTCTTTTGTCCTGAAGTATTTTCTTCGATAATCTTTTTTATTTTCTGTCCTGTAGCTGGTCGTACACTTCCTCCATTTAAGTATCTTGATACTGTACTCTTTGCCACACCAGACATTTTGGCTATGTCATTAATTGTCAGCTTTTTATTCACTTTTTTACATTTTAACCAGGAAAGGGACGACCAAAATGATCGACTACAAAGTGGAATTCGAGCATTATCTAAAAGAAAATAAAAATGCCTCGGAAAATACTCTGCAGTCCTACGCGCATGACATCGGGCAGTTCATTGCTTTTTTGGAAACAAAAGAGGT